>JAYUOQ010000075.1:0-5052 GCA_043760685.1 Armatimonadota bacterium
TCCAAGCATCCTCGTACCCTTTCGGGGTTAACAAAATTGACCTTGTGGGTACATTTCAGCTGGGAGAGTGTCCCGTTTAGGCGGGAAGGTCAGAGCCGGTTCCAAGCATCCTCACACTCTTTTCGGGTTTAACAGAATCTGACTTTGGGGTACAGCTCTATCGGGATGGCGTCCCGTTCGGACGGGAAGGTCAGAGCCGATTCCAAGCAATCTTATACTCTTTTCGGGTCAACAGAATCTGTTCCTGGTTGCATAGTTTAGCTGGGAGACCGTCCCGTTTAAGCGGGAAGGTCAGAGCCGATTCCAAGCATCCTCACACTCTTTTCGGGTTTAACAGAATCTGACTTTGGGGTACAGCTCTATAGGGATGGCGTCCCGTTCGGACGGGAAGGTCAGAGCCGATTCCAAGCATCCCCATACTCTTTTCGGGTTTAATAGAATCTGACTTCGGGGGTATAGCTCAGCTGGGAGAGCGCTTGCATGGCATGCAAGAGGTAAGGGGTTCGAGCCCCCTTACCTCCACCAATTCACAGAATTCATTAAAACGAGGCGTTTTTCGTCGCTTTGGTCCTCGCTCGCTAATGGCAAGATTATGCAATTTAGCATCAAATCAAACTCTTTTTCGAGGTCTATAGTTAGTTTTCCGTCTTCCCAAATGGAGTTCGAGCAAACAAAATTGACCAGTTCCCGCTTCTGATCAGAATCGGCGTTTTTGAACCTAATATAGGCTTTTGAAGCCAGTTCGAACAACCGCATCGTTTCATCCACGGTTGAGGTCTCAGTTCGATCTATTGCGGCAATTTCTAGCTGCAATTCGGTTACCTTTGACTCCCATTTCGCCATGGTTTCCTTGTAGAACTCCAGGCCGATCTGACTGGCCAGCTTGTCTAAGTACAACTGCTCCTGATTGCGCTTGTGGGCCGCGATTTCGGTCCGAATTTCGCGCTCTCTGACTTCTCGGCGGCCATGCCGATCCTTGTCAGCTTCCGACAAGCCAAACCGGATCCATTCCAGTTCATCTGGTGGGATTTGCAGCCTTTTAAACATTTCCTCAAATGCAGCGTCAATCCTGCTTTCGGCAATGTATGGCCGTCCACAGATTTCCCGTTTGCGACCGCTGCAATGGTAGTAAACATATTTGCCTTTCTTAAGTTCGCCAGACATGATCTCTTTACAATTGCACCGGATAAGACCCCGATAAGCAAAGTCTTTGCCTCCAAATCCTTTGTTCGTTGCCCGCCCTTCCCTAATGGCCTGCACCCGGTTCCATACCTCGCGAGAGATCAGCGGTTCATGGATACCAACGGAGTCTTTGCCGTTCCAACGGATGATTCCGCAATATGCTGGGTGCCTGAGAATCTGCTCGACTGCGCTTCTGGGTAAGGATTTTCCTTTCTTGGAAGTAAGGCCCGCCTTGTTCGCAAATTGAGTGACCGTCTCGTAGGATTCAATTCCGGTCGCATACTTTTCAAACATGGCTTTGATCAAGTGGGCTCTGGCTGGATCGGGAACGATCATCTTTCGCTTTGTCCCGGGTTCAAGAGAGTTGAGATATCCTAGCGGTGCGTGGGTTGGATAGATTCCTTGGGCAGCCTTCTCATTGAGTCCCTTTCGAATTTCTTCTGAGAGGTTGTCGACGTAATTCTTGGCCATAAGAACCCTTATGCCGTGCATGAATTTGTCTTGGCTCTTCGAGGATTCTGATATCACCATCCCATCTTTTACAAAGTGGAGTTCAACGCCCAGGTGATCTACCTTGACGTAATCAGCGAAGTTCCTATAGAGTCGGTCCACTTTCTCGACGAGGATAATATGGCCAGGATGATCCTGGAGGAACTTGAGCATCTTGGTGAATGAGGAACGCCCAGCCTTTTTGGCGGTTTCCGCTTCCATAAACTCGATAGCAACATCCAGCCCCTTCTCGGCGGCATAGGCGCGCAAGAGCCTAAGCTGTGCGTCAACGCTAAAGCCTTCGGCCTCCTGCTCATTTGAACTAACACGGGCATATATAACCGCCCTTGTTTTGACTGCTACAAGCTTTTTCATTCAGTCCTACTTCTATTCTCCATTGCTTTTGGCATCAGAGTTGGCTTAGCCCTGACAATTTTCATGGCCTCTCTGGCGGAGTCCACTTTTGTCTTTGCAAACGATCTGAGCAAGAGCTCATCAATGCGCTCGGTGTGCAATCCAGTTCTTGCCGCGACTGTCTCATTTTTGCAACCTTGGGCGGCCATTTCCAGCACTTGATACTCCATGACTGTCAATCTCTTATCCGAGCGCCTTGGGTAGCCATATTTGCCAAATAGAGGCAACTGCGACTCAATCCTCCGAATCGTGGCTTCGGCCTTTTGAGCAGCTTCCAAAAAAGTCTTGGATCCAGTCTTGTCTTTTGCACGAGAAAGTAGGCAGTGAGTATTGGAAACCGTTGTATTGAAATACTTAGCGATGGACGCATAGTTTGCTCCGTCCAAGATATGCTTGAGGGCGGCGAGTTCCCGAACTGAGAGTGCTGCCGGACCATCAGTTTTCTTTGGCTTGTAGCGCTCTGCCCCACGAAGTAACTCAATCTCGATTGATTCAGATTCGGTTATGAGCTTCACGCGAAGAAACTTGCGGTCATCCTCGACGCAAACGTCAATTCTTTCGATCACTGAGTGAAGCGCTTCTCTCTTCTCGTGATCTTTCCATTCATCCCAAAGGAATAGGAAATTGTCGAGCTTAATCTTTGCGGCCCTAAGAGCTTCAACCCTTGAATCCGAACTTGAAAGTTGCTTTTCGACTTCGATACTTTCAGCCACGAGTGCGTCAGCTTCAATATTTAGAGCGCTGAGTTTGCTCTTCGCATCTTCATTTCGAATTATCTTGTTGGAGATAGCTTCGATGAGATTGGCCTTTTGTTGCTCGATTCCCTCAAGAGACTTCTTGATTTGTCTAGCGCGAGCCAAGAAAATATTGTCTTGCGAGAGGATGAGCCTCTCGATTTCGCGCTCTGCCAATTGTTTGTATTCGGCCTTCTGCGAGACGCTTGACAGCAAATTCACGATGACATCTTCAAGGTGCTTCGCATTTATGTAAACGTGTGTTCCATCGTTGGTATATCTGTTGCCGAGGCAGCGATAGGCAGGTGAGTCGCTGTAAAAGCTGCTTTGGAGCGTCTTTTTGCAGCATCCGCAGTATGCCAAGCCGGAGAACAGCCGGAACGGCTGGGAATGAGAGACTCCTTTCAAGCGCTTTCGATTTCGAGACATCCTCTCTTGAATTTGCATAAAGATGCCTTCGTCATAAAGTCGATGTTCTTGATGCAAACCCGGGCTGAGATCGCCTTCTTTATTTTTTCGAATGAGCCCGGCATGAGCAGGACTACAAAGAACCAAGTTAACTGTATTGCCAAGCCAGTGGCCAACACTTTTCTTGTGAGGAACCCGCTCCCGATTCAGAACCACCGCAATTCCTTGTTCACTCATTCCAGAAAGATACATGTCTTTGATTCGGATAACCACATCCCGCTCCGATGGCACTGGCACGATGTTGCGACGCTCGTTGGTCTTTTCCGCTTCCGATTCGCGTCGCCATCCAAACGGTGTTGTCCCGAGGTTGTAGCCAAGATTGCGTTTGTGTGTGAGTGTGTGGGCGACATTTTCAGAAGTCTGCTTACGCTGATGATCTGCAATGACCGCTAGCATGGATGCCGTGAGCTGACCTGCGATTGACCTGTCCCACTCTTCTCCAACGAAAATGAAATCCATTTCGAGCGGCTTCATCACGTCATTGTAGAAAGTCAAATATGCCCCAACGTTTCGGTAAAGCCGATCGCCTCGAAAAGCGCAAATGTGTGTGAACTCCTTACTGCGAATCTTGACAAGCATGTTCCAAAAACCTATTCTGTCTCTAGACTTCCTTTCGGTTTGGTGTGGGTTTGGACCAAGACTTCCGCTTTTGCCGAGATCTTCAAATATCTCGTAGCCGTATTGTCCTTTCCCAAAAACTTGATCCAGCTTCTTGATTGCGTTTGCCGGCTGAGCTTCCTTCGATAGACCGTCCCGCTCCTGCTCAGCTGACGACACGCGAACATAGATCGCGACGTTAGGTCTGCGATTCATCATAGATTCTCTCCAAATAGATCTGGCTGTGGCAACATGGGTTTAGTGTCATCTGAGGTTGATGCCGTTGTATCATCATTCGTTAAACACAACTCAATTATAACAGGTTTAACGGATGTCTCCTGAGATACAGTTATTGTGTCAATCTGATCTTGACTTGAACCTGAAATAGCGCCCCTCACCGCGGCTAGGGCCATCAGGTTTGCGAACGCCGCCATTTGATCCTGTGGTCGAATCGCTGGTAATCTGATCTGTCGACTTTCTTTTTTCGGCATAGTTTTCCTCAGGGCTGATTTGGGAAAGAAGCAGGAAGAATGCGATGACTCGCTTTTGCGATTCGCTTAACTCTCCTGAGAATTGTTTCTGTCCTTCCTTCGGCAAATCCGCCATGTAAACAGGATTCAATCTTCAGGCTTTCGCATTAAACTGGTAATGCATGAGAAAGTATCCGGACAAAGACAAAAGATGGGAGTTAAGGCGTCTCATCGATGAAGCGGAACTTGGTTTGGAGGTTTCGGAACTTGAAAAAGTACTTTCCCAACTAGCTTTCCTCATGGAACTGAATATTCAGCGAAACGATGAGCTGAAGAGGGGCCTTTCTGATCTTGTTGGCAATGCTGCAGTGCCAGGCGAATTGCCATCCGAAACATTGAAAGAATTGGATGCTATAGCTAAAACAATTTATGCCAGGTCTGGCCTGATTCTTTTTTGGATGTGGAGATCCTGGATTTTACAAAAGGACCTATGTGCTGAGGATGGAAAGGGCACCGGAACTCAAAATGCTTTTGATGAAGAGCGGGACGATGATGAGTGGGAATGGCTGCCAAGCGAAATTCGAAACGCAAGAAGCGAGAATATTGAAATGCTCGAATCGTTACACGAGGAACTGAACTCACTTGCTTCAGAACTAGCATCAGTTGGACCCGATTCCCAGTACACGCTTAAGAATTCT
>JAYUOQ010000076.1:0-5050 GCA_043760685.1 Armatimonadota bacterium
ATTCAGAGTTCGGATCAGAAGAAGGAAGAAGAGAAGTGGATGTGGGAAACCCGGAACACGGTTCTTCAAATGCAAATCGATTCCTTTAAGCTGGCGGCACCAAAGAGCGAATGGACCACAAAGGAAGCAAACAAGTACTGGATGGACCTGCAAGCGTCCAAAAAGAGAACCGGAGAGGGTGTTATGACATCTGCCGCTCGGATGGCTCTTCGGATGAGAAGTCCTGAGTCAAGACTCGGGTCGGAGATCGCTTCACAATTGACCGTCAATATGTTGACGGATGATCCACTTAAGCCCAACTTCAATCGGTACTCGGTGAATGGGCTGCCTGGGCACACCAATTTGCCTATCCGATTCGGTGATGCTTTCCCACGGTACGTCAATGAGCGCCAGTTGTTTCAGGCTCTTGGTGGGAATGTCGATGTTAGGGGCCGACCGGTCAACTTCGAACTTTCGTATTCCACCGGTGAACGGGGGTACTTCTTCATTCAGTGGCTCGATAAAGATTGGCGATATGTTGGGAGCTGGTTTCCGGTGGGGGCTCTCCGTTCCAAGGAACTTGAACCACTGGGCGAGAGTTTCAAAATATCCGATTCGACCAGGGATATTCTCGCGCTTCAGAAGGAGATCAACGCCAGCGACGAAGCAGCTCCAGTTTTCGAGAAATATAAAGATTCGCCGCTCTTAAAGGAAGCGGTCAGATCAATGTTCCAAGCCACGAAACAGGACCCGCTTGGAATAATTCAGGGCCGATGTTGGATCGATTTTGCCAAATCGGTCGACAAGCCACTGTTGGTCAATCTCAAGGACGATGAAGATACTCCTCGTCCTGCTTTGCACGTTCCATTGGTCATTCAGAACAACTTTGTTTTGGGTATGAAGCGGGAAGATGCTGATGGTTGGGTTCTTGGGAGACCGATCAATCCACTCTTTAACCGATCTTGGCGGATGGATCGTAAGTTTATTGAAGAATATGCTCGCCTAACAAGAGTCGCCAACACTCCTAACTTCTATCCAATCCTTCAGAAGGCCCGGATCAATGCGCTCATGACCTACGTTTCCACATGGATACCAAATCAAGCGTTTCTTCTTGATGATTTGCGTTTTAACGGGTATGTCTCAAGTGTCTTTGGCACCTTGCCCGAAGATCAACTCAATGCTTGCCTTCGTGGCGCCCGAATTCCCGTTTCGTCTTTAAATCAAGATGGACAAACGATCATGAATTTCTTGTGGAAGGAGGGTGTGTTGACAGAACTTTCTCCGATCGCCAATGAAAATTCACCAGCTCTCTGCCCCCTTTACTATTTGCCGAACGGAACCAAAGGAATGAGCCTTAGTGCGTCGATAAAAGTTGAGCCAGAATTCCGCTTTGAAACGGAGCCAGTTCAGGAGTACGGAACGGTGTTTGATATCAGTTCATTCGCTGATCTCATAAAAGAGGCCAAGACCGATTCACCTGTCTTTGATGCCAAATTTACACTTGGTTCTCAACGGATTTTTGTCGCAACCATTCATCTTGGAAATAAGTCCACGAGCGAAGAGACTTCTGAGCCGACCGTTGAAAACAACTTACCAACCTACACTTGGAAGACTCTTCCTGACTCGGTTCGCCAGCAGGTGCTGGAAGCCATAAGGCGACCGCCCAAGTAGCTTATCTAGTCTTTCCAGTCGGCTACAAAGATGTTTGTTTCACCAGGAACTGAGTTGTATCGGTTTGAGGCAAATAGCAACTTCTTGCCATCTTTGGTAAACATTGGAAAGCCATCAAAATCTCCGCTATAAGTGATTCTCTCAAGGTGTGAACCGTCAGTTCGAATCATATAGAGATCGAATTCCCGTCCTTTTGGATCTTCCCAGTTTGAACAGAAAATGACTCTTTTGCCGTCGGGATGCAAGAATGGCGCAAAGGAAGCCTTTTTAAGGAATGTCAGCTGTTTATTTTCGGAGCCATTAGCGTTCATGAGCCAAATTTCGAGCCTGGTTGGTCGAACCATGTGCTCTTTGAGCAAGGACTTGTATTCGTCCAGTTGTTCGGGTGTTCCGTCAATATCTCGTCGATAGGTGATCTTCTTACCATCCCAACTGACGAACGGACCACCATCATAGCCTGGGTGGTTGGTTAGGCGCTTCACGTTTCCGCCTTTGAGATCGGCTCGGTAGATTTCTAGATCCCCGTCTTTGTCGCTGGTAAAGGTCAAGTAGCGACCCATTGGGTCAATGGTGGTTTCGGCAACATATCCGTTGGTCTTGAAGACGGTTTCAAGCTTCTTTTTGGCAAGATCAAATCGGTACATGATGAAATCGGGATTCACCATCCATACATAGCCTTTGCTTCGGTCGAGCTTCTTTTGCGGTCCGGGGTTACGTTCGTGCGTTGAGCTGAAATATACGTACTTTCCGTCTGGAGAGAAGTAGCTGCATGTACAACGACCAAGCCCGGTTGAGATCAGCGTCTTGTTGCTCCCGTCAGCATTCATGGTGAAAATTTGCTCATCGGGGTAACCAGGTTGAAGCGTTTGGTAAACGATTTTCTTACCGTCCTTGCTCCAATACGCTTCGGCGTTTTGTCCTCCAAACGTCAATTGCGTTACGTTGCTGAGATGGGTCTCTTCGGATACAGATGCAACACGCTTGGACTTGGGCCATTGACTCATTGGCATTGAATTTTGGGCAGCATCTTGATCTCGCTTCGGCAAGAACGTGTTGCGGTCACAAAAATCATAGGCCGATGCGTTACAAATCGACACGCCGAGAGATAGGGCGAGAAACATTACGGACAGTAAACCGGACTAGAACCCATCGAAGTTTGACGAAACTAATGATTCAGATGCGATGATGACGGAGTTTGAAAGACCAGGTAATTGAAACAATTGGTGTTGTTTTCTTCCAGGATTTCGTTTATAGTTACATTATGGCCATGCCTTCAGCGGATACTTTGATCGGTGATACTTTAATGAAGTCCGAGGAAGTCGCGGTCGTTTACGAACGATTGATACTCTCTCAGATGCAATCGCCGACGGACTTAACCGTTGAGCGCTTCGCTCAACGCTACGGTCTGATGCCGATGCTGGTTGCTCGGACATTGTCTGACGCACGTCCAGAAGATCATTCGCTGAGCTCTCTCATCGCAACCAATGAGTTTTTGATCAAGACCTTTGGCAAGAGTCGGGTCTCTCGCAACACGGTTGAGGGTGGCTTCATGAAGATTGACAAATTCTGGCGGAACAACGATCCTTTGGGTGTTTACAAGCCTGGTGATATGTTCTATGTTGACGACAATCACCCCTGGATGCCGTATTTCCCGCTCCTTATCCTTGTGCCATCGGCTTTCTTAACGCTCCTGTTGATGCTGATGTGGCTTGCCTACATCTTAACGAAGTAGCCTGAAGACTTAATGCTTCCTGCGAGGTATCGAGTTTTGTTCAAGTAAAATGATGGTTCGTTGCCACGTTGGCAAATGTCCCGGTAGCTCAGTGGATAGAGCAATAGCCTCCTAAGCTATAGGTCGCAGATTCGAATTCTGTCCGGGACGCCACTTTTAAGCAGATCGAATTCTATTTGGTAACTAGAGTGGACCCTATTCATGTGAAAGGTCTTCGTTCCTTGAAGTTTCCAAAATGGACGTGATTACGTCATTTAGGTTAGTCCCATCAGTCGGAGTCTCTCGGGTCAAAACTGATCGTTTTGAATATCAATTGACCCAAAGTAATGATGACAGGGACCGAAGTCCCCCTCTATTCGATGGAATCAACAACTTAGTTGGTCCACAACCTCTTGGACGAAAAGTTTTAGGATCTGATCCCTTGCGTCGAGAATATTGTGATCAGAGTTCGCTGTATGTTTTGCAGCGCCTCAGTCAAATTGTTCAGTAGAATGAGCGATAGGACGCTCATGTTTTCCATCGCTTTAGCCTGTTCAATTGCCCAATCTACCCGCCCCAATGTCGTGTTCATCTTTAGCGATGATCATGCTCGTCAGGCGATCTCGGCTTACGGGTCAAAGCTCATGCAGACCCCGGCCATTGACCAACTGGCGAAGGACGGTGTTCGATTTGATCGACACTACACCGCGAATCCTCTATGCGCACCGAGTAGGGCCAGTTTGCTGACGGGAAAATTGAGCCATATCAATGGACATCAGGACAACGCGTCAAAATTTGACGGAACTCAAGAGACCTTTCCCAAGCTCTTGCAGCAAGCCGGCTATCAGACCGCTTGGATTGGCAAATGGCACCTCGAATCGAACCCAACTGGATTCAACTATTGGGAGATTTTGCCTGGACAAGGGAATTACTTTAATCCTGACTTCATCAGTGCTTCGGGCACACATCGAGAGACGGGCTACGTTACCAACCTCATAACCGACAAAGCCAAGAATTGGTTGAAAGAAACCGGCGGAAAGCCATTCTTCTTAATGGTCGGTCAAAAGGCACCTCACCGACCATGGCATCCAAACTTGGACAAACTAGACCTGTTTGCTAATCGCAAATTTTCTTTGCCGCCTGACTTCAACCGCAACTATGGCGAGTTGAACAGTGGCGCAGCAAACGCTCATATGAGGGTCAATCAGGACCTTAAGTTTGATAGCGACCTGTTGGTTGACAGCCCGCCAGCTCGACTTAATGAATCTCAACGGGCGGTTTGGCTGGAAAAGATGAAAGGACAGGATGCCGAATTTCATCGCCGGCTGGATTCTGGAGAATCGAGGGATGTGGTCATTTATGACCGATACATCAAGGATTATTTACGGTGCATAAGCTCAGTCGACGACAGCGTCAGAGACATCCTTAAGTCACTCGATGACCTTGGATTAGCCAAGAACACGATTGTCATCTATGGCTCTGACCAAGGTTTCTTCCTTGGTGAATTCGGATGGTTCGATAAGCGATGGTTCTATGAACCATCGTCGGGTACTCCTCTGATTGTGAAGTGGCCAGGAGTCAAACCAGGTGTGGTAAAGACGGTGACGAGCAATATCGACTTGGCTCCGACCATTCTTGAAGCTGTTGGTGTTACTCCACCGATTGCGATGCAAGGTGAAAGTCTTTGCG
>JAYUOQ010000077.1:0-2028 GCA_043760685.1 Armatimonadota bacterium
GGATTTGGATGATTGCTTTTTGATTGAGTCAGCGGCAACTGGGAATTGGCACGTTGGTGAAAACCCAGATTCGAGAACGATCAAGGTGCTTCAGCTAAACGGTATCTCCGAATTCAGTCGGGCTCGGCAAGTAACTCATACCGATTTTTCGAGATTTGATTACATCATCGCGATGGATTTGGCAAATGTGCGTGATCTTCATCGATGGCAAGGCGCGGTACCGGAGCGTGTTACTTTGATGTCTGATTGGAATGAGAATTCGACATTGATCGAAGTTCCGGATCCTTACTATGGTGACTTGAGTGGGTTTGAGGAAGTCTTTGAAATGCTCAATGAATCAACCGATGCTTTATTAACGAAGCTCAAGAAATTGTAAAAAATCCGAACGAAACAGCGTCGTTCGGCGTTCTAATGGTTAGCCCATGACCATCGTGCCGCTCGTTGTAGGATATTTTGCGATTCAATGGAATCGTGCGAACTTTCTTGGAAAGTCACCTGAACAGATCGTAGCCATGGGTCGCCAAAGGTGGTCGGATCTCTATAGCAAGAAGTTCGGCCAAAGCACCCACGACCTATGTGATGCTGAAGAAAAGTATGGCTTTGCGCTTAAGAACCTCAACGACCGTGCAATAACGAGGCTGCCAAAGTCTCGACAGGTATGGTTAACTGAAGTTCGAAAGACCACCTGGGAATATGCGGTTGAGGCCCATCAAATTGGCTCACTTGTAAGTGGCGGTGGATCGAAGTGCCAGACATTTAACGCGACGATATTGCCAGATGTCGAAGAAACGATTGCAGACTGCATTGTTGATAAGCAGGTGACCTCGGACAAGCTGAAGTCGATTGAATTGGATCTTAGTGAACTTGACAAGGTCATCAGCCAATTCAAGAACGAAGAGCCCACGAGTAGCCTAGAGTATCGAAAGATCGCTAAGCATCGAACGAATCTTGCCTCGAAGCATAGTGCTTTAAATGACTTGCTAAAGCATGGACGACAGGATGATTCGAGTAGGATCCAACTGTACATGCACCGCAAAATCGAAGTTGCTCGAGGCGACAATTTATCGGTTTAGTCTTCAATTGCCACACATTTTTTTACGAAATTCGTTAAAGTAAGCATATGACTTTGCGAAGATTCTTGCCGTTCTTGATTTCGGCTTTTTTAACCGTCTCCATATATGCCCAGGACATTACGGCGGAGCAGAAGCAAAATGTTCTTAAGTCGCTTGAAGAAACTTTGACCACAAGTGCTTTCGTCCCTGGAGTTGATTTTAAGAAATGGAACGAATACTTGGAAAAGAAAAAGGAGGATATTGCCAAGGATACGGATGTTGCTGCTTTTACCCGAACCGTCAACCAAGCCTTGCGTGACTTTGGCATTAGCCACTGCCGGCTACAAACTCCGCGCTCTACAGCCCAACGTGGCAAAACTACGGCAATTGGCTCTGGATTCATGGGAACCGTCGAGGAAAAAGGTCTTCGTGTCCGTAGGGTTGTTGATGGTAGCCCGGCAAAAGCCGCCGGAATCGAAGAGAAAGACCTGATTGTCAAAGTTAATGGTGAAATGCCTACGAAAGCCGACGCGGTCGAAGGCGAGAAAGGTGCGAAGTTTAAACTTGACATAGAAAAAGCTGATGGATCGACGAAAACGGTTGAAGTTGAATTGAGCGAATATTCAACTATCCGCAAGGAGACATTAACTTGGGAGGGTGAAGACACTGCTGTGCTCCGTATTTACACCTTCTCAGCGGGATACAGCCGTGAGAACCTTGAGACGTTGGTGTCTGAAGCCTCTAAAAAGGCAAAATATCTCATTCTCGACCTCAGATCAAATGGTGGTGGAGCAGTCAATAACCTCAATCATCTTCTGTCTTTGCTTCTTCCAGAAGGTACGACTTACGGAACCTTTGTGAGTAAAAGGGTGGCTGAAGACTATGCAAAGGAAAAGCCTGGAGCTCCCATGACTCCAGAAGCGATAGCCGAATGGACTCCTCGAAAGACGAAGACAAGGAAGCTTGCAACTCCTCC
>JAYUOQ010000078.1:0-5038 GCA_043760685.1 Armatimonadota bacterium
CCCATTCACCCGAAGCCAAGGATAAGGAATGGTTTCGAGCGGCGGCAAAATCGTTGATCCAATCGAAGGAACCAATGATGGCTCCGTATCTCTTGGCGATCTTTACGGTGTCGTCTTTGCTGCCGGTATCGACAACGACGATTTCGTCTACGATACCTTTTAGGCTATCGAGACACTTAGCTAAATTCTTAGATTCGTCCTTCGTGATCAGGCACGCAGAAATCCGGATACCCACCCCAGCTTCAGGAGTGTATGGATGCTTGGTTAACCAATCATTCGCTGGAAGGTCGTTACGTGATTGTCGTTGTGCGAGAAGCTGTCGGCAATAGAAATAACGCGACAGAAGAAGTTGTAAATCATTGGTTCGTTTTGTTCCAGTAGCTTCCTCGAATCGCGTTGCCGCGGACTCTTCGTTACCGAAGTAGCTCTCGCAAATGAGGTGTTCGCAGAGAATGTCAGGGTGGTTTTCACCACGCGCAATTGCATCACTCAGAATTTGTCTCGCTACCGAAAACAAATGTGAATCGAGGGCTTGTTTAGCTTGCTCAGCAATGGGATGGCTCATGCCGCTTCTGTTTGGCGTTGCTTGGCGAGATATCGTCGAGCTCCGGCAATACTAAACATTTCATCTCGAACGAGACGCTTAATGGTAAAGACAGTTTGGATGTCTTCCGGGCGATATCGCCGCTGGCCACCATCTGTCCGTACTGGCTCGAGAAATGCTTCGAATTCTCGTTCCCAATAGCGGAGCGTGTGGATTTCCACCGCAGTAATTTTGCTGGCAACGCTGATGCTTACCAAGCCTTCCGACTTTCGTCTTTCGTTCGTCATGATAGGTTGATGTGCGAGGCAAAAGTTGCCTCACATTTCAGGTATCGGCACGTACCTCGTATTTTTACAGAGGTCAAACGGATAGAATCCTCAAATGCTATCGCTTTTTGTGTGTTCGCTAGCCTTAACCAAGGCTCAAGTCAATGCGAACATGGAGTTAAACGGCCCGTTCGAAAATAGTGTGCCCAAACCAGAATCGACTCTTGGCTATCTTATCGGAGCCAGAATCACAACCTATCGAGACCAAGAAAGAGCAACCGAGGCAATGCTCCAAAATTCTGGCGGAAAAGCTAAAAGAATTGACTACGGAATGACGACTGGTCGGCTTCCACTTCGTGTCTATGCGATTTCTTCGGCAAAGAACATTGCTCGACTAGATAGCATCCACAAGGCGATTGAGCAGTCGGCAAAGACCGGAACGGTGCCCGGCGCAGATATTCCCGCGATTGTTTGGGTCAACGAAACCATTCACGGCAACGAAACCGCGTCGTTCGAATCAGGCATGATGTTGATGTACAACCTCATTGCCGGCAAGGGGTCCTACGCCAAGGCTTTGGACAATATCGTCGTGATTTTGAATCCTTGCTACAACCCAGATGGACACGAGAGATATGCCGTATCGTACAACTCGTATGCCCACGGCGACTCGGCTCCCGGAAACTTTGAATCCTTTGAGATTAACCTACTCTGGGGACGGTTTAATCACTATCGATTCGACATGAATCGAGACCGGGTTTCCTTTAGCCAAAAAGAGACGCAAGAAGAAGTTGCCTTGATGCAAAGTTGGAGACCACAGATCTATCTGGATCAGCATGGACAAGTTTCGAACTACTTCTTCCCGCCGAATCCAATGTCAATCAACGCTAACGTTGACCGAAATCGATTGAATAAGTGGACCGAGATTCTCGGAAAGGCTTCGGCAAAGGCGTTTGACAAAACCGGCTGGAGCTATTACATCAAGGATCAGTTTGACTATTACTATCCTGGCTACCTCGACTCTCATACCGGACTTTCTGGCGCGATTGGGATCACCCATGAAACCGATGGCGGAAAAGAGCTGTTTAATGCCCGTGAAGATGGTTCCATCTCATCACTACGAGAAGGCGCAGCCAAGCACATGACGACGGCCCTGGCATGCATCCAGGCAGCCAGCGGGCGTAAACAAGAATTGCTGTCCGATTGGGCGGCATTCAAGCGAAAGGCAGTCACCGGGGAGTTCGCTGGTAGCTTTAAGCGGGCGATCTTTAAGTCCCGAAACGCGATGGAATTGACCCGATTGCAAGAGCAACTTCGTCGAACCGGAGTAGTTAGCACCTTGGTGAGTTCCAACACCGTGCTGAAAGCGACCTCATTCTGGACCGACAAGCAAGAAGACGTTAAGTGTGACGGTCCGACCCTCATCGTCGATATGGCCCAAGAGTACGGTCCAATCGCCAAAACATTGATTGAAAAGGCGTCTGACTTTGAAAAGGAGTTCGTTGACGAGCAGTTTAAGAAGAAGGCGACCGCACCAGAAGGTGAGAATTATCCTGGTCAGGACGGCATCGAGTTCTACGATATGACCGGCTGGGCCCTTCCTTATGCTCATAACCTCCGGGCTTGGTGGACCGAGGATACAAGGTCGCTCGAGCCTCTAGCTCAATCAACCCGAGTGATGGCCTTGCCAGATAGCGAAGTTGGATATGTATTGCCGTATACGAGTCAAGACTGCGTTATTGCGGCGGCTGATCTCGCATCGGCTGGCGTCAAAGTTTCTTTCATGAGGTCCGACATGAAGCTTGGCGGGGAGACTTTTGACAAAGGGTCCTTTGTCATCTTCAAGATACGAAATGAAGGCGATCTAAAGTCAAAATTACAGCACGTCATGGATACACGCCATGTTTCGTTTATGGGTTTACCGACTAGCTATCCAGATTCCGGTCGAGAAGGTCCCGGTAACAGATTAAGTGCCATGCAGGCGCCAAAAGTCGGCTTGATCTTTGGTAATGGAGCGCAAATGACGGCATCGAGCGGAGTTTGGTTCACGCTAGAGAAAGTCTTCAATGTTCCCTTCGTCTCCCTGGGCACGTCCGCGATGAATACGAATTCGATCCTCAATTCTTACTCGGTCATCATTGCCCCTCGAGGATCGGCGGCGGCGACCAATCAAAAAGTGAAGGATTGGGTGAAGGAAGGTGGGGTCTTGATCCTATTTGGAGATTCGTTGTCGAGCGTCAACACGTTTACGAACGGACCGGAGACGAGATCGATGCCTGGTTCGGTATTTCGGGCAAAGTTGGATGGTAGATCATTGCTGTCGTATGGTTATGAAGGCGACGAAATTGCGGTTCCGATTGATGGATCGTCCTTTCCAAAGGCTCGCAAAGAGGGCGGAGGCGTGGTCAAGTTTGCTGAAGGTGACGCAAAGAAGCTCCTGACCGGTTGGTCATGGGGTGAGGAGACCGAAAAGGCGTTGGCTGGCGCGGTTTGGCTCCACGACGAGCCAAGCGGTCGCGGGCATATCGTTTGGTTTGCCAATGACCCATGCGAGCGGGCAATGTGGCCGGGCCTCCACAAATTGCTCCTCAATTCGATGTACTTGATGCCAGGCAACTAGAACAGAGAAAGTTGTTCGGCAAGGTCTAATTCACTTTGCCGGACAACTGAATTGTCCGCATCGATGTGCTGAATGTCGATTCCCTTCTGAAGCAATGCTCGACCGAGTAGGCGTGATCGATGGCATCCATGAGGGCGCATGCAGCCGCACATCAGGCACAAGACCCGATCTGGGGCATTCATTGCTTTCATCAACGCCTCAAAACCTTTTGCTAATTCAGGGTCAGCGAAGAGCGGTTGAATATCAACCGAATCAGGATCTTTGCAGAGTGCGGCTGAGTCTCGGACCCCGCCCAATGTATCGCCCATATAGACGTATTTCAGGCCCCGAGCGGGGACCAAATCGATGAGGTTTTCCCGCCGAAAATCTTCCCAGTAAGAGCTTTTCGGGATGGCTCGTACATCGACGAGGTGGGTCACTCCATATTGCCTCATCAAGGCAATGAAGCCATCGAGCCCACGATTGCCATATCCGGCTGTATAGAGTACTGGTAATTCACCCGTCATCGATCCAATTCCATTATGGAAGACCATTCCTGGAGATGGATCATGCAGTTCAAGTTTATGCAGGATGCGCAGGCATCACACTAGCGATGATCGCTTCGTCAATTTGGTGGCGAGTCCGCTCAATTGCAAGACTCCAATCCGAACAACTGAGACTTGAGCGAAGTGTGCCAATCGCTCGTGATGGTCTCCTTCTTTCGGCGCTCGTCGTCGACATTGTCAGCACCGATGGACCAACGATGTCGAATCAACCTTGGCTGGGTGAGCTATGGGTCGTGATCGACTCGGTGGTTGAAAAGCGAAACCTGAAAAAAGTTGGCACCTATTTGAACACCTACATGGTGGCTGCCCCAGGCTTTCGAATCGCTGAAGAGGCCCTAATGCAAACTGCGGTAACTGCTTTGGATATCCGGGATGCTATTCAGCTATTTGTCGTGGAGAAGAAACTCTCGGTTGACGCCAAATTCGGGATCAATGCTGACGTGATTCCAACCGTCGGTCTTGGTTCGACTGTTGCGCTAAGTCAACTTTGGAATACAACAATGAACCTTGCCGAAAACGCGGAGCCAAACAACATCGAGCTGAGCGAATTGGCAGCGGAATGGCTAGGACCAAATTTTGATATCAACCGATTGGGAGAAAGACCAGTTCTGCACACCCGAAAATCGGCTTAACTTACTTTCCTTCTTTCAGCTTCATGACAAGATCGCAATCAACGATGTCAGTTCCACCGGACATTTTCGTGTTAGTGAATTTGATTTCGAGTAGCGATGGGAACGGAATTTTTTCTGTTCGAATGAATCTGCCCGCACCGTTTGTTCCGTTCTTTTCTAGATAACTAACGGCAAATTCCTTGCTGTCCTTCATAGTCTTGACGTACCAAGCTTGCAATCTTGACTGAGTCATTCCAAGTCCGTCGTCTTCAAAGTCCATCTTCCAATTTTCGTTTCTCGGTGGATCACCTTTTGGAGCGGGGAGAATGCATTTCAGGATTCTATAGACTCGCGATTCGAGGGGGAAACGAGCATTCGGCATAAAGGCGATCGATCCGGTTGGTGAAAGAGCCCATTCTTTTGAAGCGGGTGCCGCCTTTGGATCGGTCGGGAAC
>JAYUOQ010000079.1:0-14135 GCA_043760685.1 Armatimonadota bacterium
GGAGTAGTTTGATTGGTCTCCTCCTGACGTCGATCTTCTCTTTCAGAGTTATAGAATGCGTCGATTAAGTCAGCGGCGTCATCTGGCGAAAGTTTGCCATCTGCAACCAACTTGTTAATTCTCATTATTTCTTCTTTCAATTTAATACCCCCAGTTTCCGCTTTGCTTCCTCTGCGGTGATTTCTCCTTTTTCTAGCTGTTCAAGAATTTGTTTTCGTTTGCCAGAAAGTTTCTCGGTCTTTTCCTTGGTCTCGTATGGTGTGAGATTGAGGGCGGCTAAGAGGGTATCTAATCGAGCTTTTGCGGTTGGATAACTGATGCCCAACTCTCGTTCAACGCCATTGAGCATGCCTCTGCTCTTAAGGAAAATTTCGAGGAACTCAATCTGTTCTGGATCTAGTCGGGCGTACCGAGGAATATCAAAACTTCCGCGGATAGTAATGCCTGTCTCTTCGCTGGTTAGCTCACTGATATACAGTTCGCCGCCGCTAACGGGATCCTTGTGAGGAATTCTATGCAATCGATTCCGGTCCATATGTGCCTTATTTACTCTCATGATGGCAAATAGGTTGCATCCTTTTAGGTGCAATTCTTTAAATAATTTGTACTCTTCCTCAGATTTTAGTTAAATATCGAGTCTGATCATCAAATAAGTTCATTTTTTGACTGTAGAGGTCCTAGGTCGGTAGACTAGGGCTAATGTCTTCTTCTCTACAGCGACTGAAAGAAAAAATGGGTGATATCAACGCCCTTGGTGCCGCCATGGCAATGATGGATTGGGATCAGCAAACCTATATGCCCCGAGGTGGAGCCGATGCTCGAGCTTCTCATCTTGAATGTCTTTCGAGGATGAAGCACGAGATGTTTACTTCGGATGAGCTCCAAAAGGACGTTGCCGAAGCGGCAGTGGACGCCTCTGGTGATGACAAGGATCTTTTGCGGGTTATCAAGCGAGACCTTGATTTGGCGACAAAACTACCTTCCGAACTGGTCGGAAGAAAGAGCAAATTAGCCGCCATTGCCCACGAAGATTGGGTTACTGCGCGAAGCAAAAATGATTTTAATGGTTTTGCTCCAACCCTCGAAAAAATGTTTGATATTGCTCGTGAAGAAGCGGAGCATTTGGGTTACACCGATCACATATATGATGCGTTGACGGATCAATACGAAGAAGGAGCAACTGCAGCAGATTGGAAGTTGATGTACGAGTCGATTAAGGGACCTCAAGTCGAATTGGTTAAGGCAATCCAAGAGAAAGGTCCGGTTGATGATTCTCGTCTTTACGGCGACTGGGATCGAGCAAAGCAGTCAACGTTCACCGAGATGATTGCGAAAGCGGTCGGATTCGACTTTGATCGCGGACGACAGGATACAGCACCACATCCATTCTGCACCGGTTGGTCGATCGGGGACATTCGTTTAACGACCCGATATAAGCCATATCTTGGTTCGGCAATTTTTGGAACCCTACATGAAGCCGGACACGGAATGTACGAGCAAGGATCTCCAGCGGCTTGGGACTTGACCGCACTTGCGGGTGGCGTGTCCCTTGGCATGCACGAAAGTCAGAGTCGAACGTGGGAAAATATTGTTGGCCGGAGCAAGGCGTTTTGGGTGCGCTTCTTGCCCGATTTGCAAAAAGCTTTCCCGACGATTGCTGACCTCAGCGTTGACCAATTCTATCGGCAGATTAATCGAGTCAATCCTTCGCTGATTCGGGTTGAAGCAGACGAATTGACTTACAACCTTCATACGTTGGTCCGATTCGAGATCGAGTGCGCCGTCTTGACGAACGAACTGAGAATTAAGGATATGCCAGAGGCATGGAACTCAAAATATGAACAGTATTTGGGTATCCGACCGAAAACCGATTCGGACGGATGTCTCCAGGATGTCCACTGGTCGATGGGGTCGATCGGCTACTTCCCAACGTATTCGATGGGGAACATCCTTAGCTACCAAATTTGGAATGCCTTGGAGAAGGATGTACCAAATACCGAAGAATTGATGATGAAAGGCGAGTTCGAGCCGATCCTTCATTGGCTCCAAAAGAACATCTACTCTCAAGGAAGAAAGTTCACACCGAAGCAGTTGATTCTAAACGCGACCGGCGAACCGATGAACGCAAAGTACTACTTAGATGGTCTCGGTGCGAAGTACCGAGAATTGTACGGAATCTAAATTAGGATTGCGCCTCGATTGCCCAAACTTGGGTGGTCGAGGCGTCTTCATTGGTTTGGTCTTCAACGTGGATAAAGCCAAGTTTTGAAAGGACATGTTGTGAGGCGCTGTTGCCGGGAGCGACGGTTGCGATAATCTCGCCTACATTCCAGTTTGATTGGGCAAATTGAACAAGTGCGCCTATGGCTTCTGTGGCATATCCTTGTCCCCAGCAGTCACGTCGAAACGCATATTTAACTTCGGGTTGGTCTTGTTGGCCAGGGTGAACGATGCCACCACATCCAATTACTTCATCCGTTTCTTTGTAGCAGAAGGCAACCATGCCATATCCGCGGAGCAAGAAGTTACTGTCTGTGACCTCGACCCATCTAAGGCATTCTTCGGGTGTAATTGGAGAAGAATCTCCAACAAATCGAACTGTTTCGATGTCGCCGTATATTGACAGCATCGGCTCAATGTCACCTAGGGTCAAACGTCGGGCGTAAAGACGTTCAGATTCAAAGAGGCACATCCGTAGAGTTTACAAGATGGGTTATTTTTCTTTGAAGTATATGGTCAGGGATTTTGGAGAACTTAGCCTGAGTTCGTTGCCAGTCAATTTAATTTGATATTGGGAAACTGCTTCTTTCTCATCTTTGAATGCAATCGTAGATTCCTTAACTTTCCATTCTAGGCTGCTGTCCACCTTTTGGGGACCAATCTGGGTGCCTACAGTTGCCTGCATTCGGGCTTTACCATCGTCTTTGAGAGACAGCTTCATCTTGCCGTCCTTCGTTGCCCATTGACCAACTAACTTAGAGTCTACCGAGCCAACAAACTCAGTTCCAGGCTTTGGAATCGGCTGTAGCTCTTCAATTTCCTCTTTCGGCCCGCAACCGGCCATGATGCCGAGAAAGCAGAACATGGAGGCAAGTTTGTATGATGGTACAAAGTTTTTCATTGTTAAATGTTTTGGTCGGGTGGTAAATCCACCCGACCAATTATAGAACTATCTGCCGCCTGGGCCGAGTCGTCCTTTGTTCGCTTCAGATTGTGCTTTCGCATAGTCTGACATTTCCTTAGCATGATTTTGTGCCTCTGGAGGCATTGCATCAATTTGAGCTTGCGTAGGCTTTGGTGTTTCTGGATTGTTGGTAACCTGAAGTTCAGATCCACAACCAACCAGGACCAATGCAATTCCTAACAATAAGGCTAGTTTCTGCATTATGGTTGGTCTTGTCCTGCGCAGGCATTGCCTGGTGAGAATAGCCAGTTCCAGTTTTCATTTGCCTCAGGTGGGAAGTGGTTGAAACCGGCATAGATCTGGGTACACCAGTTCAAACCGAATTTCTTAACGTTTTTAGCGTGACCATCTGCCCATGCTGCGTTAGCAACTCCACTGTATCGATATCGTGGCATTGAGTGCTGGTTGTAATTAGTGCCGTCGCCTTCGTTCTTTGCGCCTGAGTTAATTCCGCCGGTTAGAGCTGGTGGCCAATTTTCTCCACCGTGGAACCACCAGTCGGTTTCCATTGTGAGGGTGCCTGAATTAGCCCAATCTGGGTTAAGACCAATTGTGGTAACGATCAATTGATTAGCTGGTCGGCTAAGAGCAGTTTGGGAGACCGAAGGTCTACCTCTGCCTGTACCACCAGTTGGACAACCTGTTTCGCTTGCCCATCCGAAGTATCCACCACAGATCATTTCTGGGAAGATTGCATTGTGCGCGCTATAACCGTTTACAGAGTTACCTGGCTCGGTTGGAGATCGCCAAATTCCGCCAACAGCTCGTTCCTTTCCAACGGTGTATGGGTTAGATTTATCGCTGCCACTCTTGATGTATGGCATGGTGAATTCTCTCCATGAGTACCAATATCCGCCAACGTTACCCATATCCGCAGGGTATCCACCACGGGCAAAGTAATCATCGTAGTCGCTTGAATACATAATGGTGCCAAGTCCAATCTGTTTAAGGTTGGAAAGACATTGCGTTTTCTTTGCTGCAAGCTTTGCTTGAGCAAATACTGGGAAAAGAATCGCCGCGAGAATTGCGATGATCGCAATTACGACGAGTAGTTCGATGAGCGTAAACGCTCCTTTTTTATTTTTCATCATTGCTTATTTGTCCTCCATTGGACGGGCGGTCGAGCTTCGCACGACCAGAGATGTAGCAAATTGTTTTGATTGAGTGATGAGGCAGCCATCGATCAGTGCAATAAGTGACTTTGCAGCATGCCTGGACATTTCATCAAACGGTTGTTTCACGGTGGTTAGATTTGGTTCTACTAGTGATGCCATTGGAACGTTATCAAATCCAACAATAGAAATATCTTCGGGAATGCGAATTCCTCGTTCTTTGCAGGCTGTATACAATCCAACTGCGGATTCATCGTTTGCGCAGCACATTGCTGTTGGTCGATCCTTTAGTGCCAGAATCTTTCGTCCACCTTCGAGCCCTAGGCTCTGTTGAAAACCACCGTCAACGAGCCAATCTGGTTTGATTGTAAGACCGAGACTATTCATTGCCTCGACAAATGCGGCGTTTCGTTCCAAACCATCAACATGATTGTCTGGGCCAATTAGCATTCCTATTTTTTTGTGGCCAAGCTCTGCAAGATGCTGAACTGCGAGCCTCATGCCGCCTTGATTATCAATGTCAAAATTTGGAGAAGTCGAATTCCGTCCACTCAGCACAACGTGGGGGAAATTAATTTCTGACAAATATGCGATTCCGGCAGAATCATGTGGAGGGGCCAAAAATATGGCCCCATCGCATCGGCCATCAAGCAGAGGGTAGATGGCTTCTCGGGACTCGGTCGATTTGATCTGAGTCAGAATCAAGACGTCTTGCTGTAAGAGTTCGTAAGTATTGACAATGCCGTTGAGCATGCTGACGAAGTACGGGCCAACGATCATGTCCATTTCGACCCTTGGTGGAACGATCCCGATGACGTGGCTCTTCCGGGTGATCAAAGAGCGTGCAAGTCGGTTTGGACGATAGTGGAGTTTTGCCGCGACTTCCAGAATTCTATCTTTCACTTCGGTAGGTACCGATCGTGGACCATCGTTCAGAGCATAGCTAACGGTACTTACCGAAACTTTAGCCTCTCTCGCTATGTCTTTGATCGTCGCCATTGATGAATCCGAAACGTTTCGCGAAACGTTTCGGATTACTTTACACCAACTTAAATGAGAATTGTATATATATTTTTAACATTTGTATGTCTGAGGTCAAATTAGTGATTTGAAGGACCTGGTGCACATGGGTACAAAGGACTATTTTTTGACTTCATGGTAACAGTTGCAAGGGAACTATTATCGCCCGGTAAAAGTCCCAGTTACCGCGCCGTTAGATTTTTGATAGAATAGCGGTGTCTCGCATTTATACCATCTGTTTTTTGAGGTTCAAGTTGAAGTTATTCTCTACATCGATAATTCTCGCCTTGGCAAGTGTAGGTCTTGCCAACAATACATTTAAGATCAGTGTTCCAACCCAGGCTCAACTCAGCAAGGGTGCGGTACATGGCTTCATTCTTGTGAAGTACAAGAAGGACGTTGCAGAAGGCATTGCCACAAATAGTAAGTTGAAATCCGGTCGTCAGCAGGGAAGTTCGATTAGTGGCATGCAATTCCAGTCACGAATTGGTAGTTCTGGTTGGATCATGTACAAGATTCCAAGCGTGGTTGACCCAGTAGCTTATGCTGAATATGTTCGTCAAAATGAGCCACGAGCGATCAACGTAGACACGGTCAAAGAAGTTCACACCTTGCTTTTGCCACCGAACGATCCTGATTTTGACGATATTCAGTTCGATGATCCTGTTGGGGACTTCTTCTTAGATCTTCGAGACGATACAACCGATCCTTTGCAGTTTAGGAGAGACTGGCATTTGGATGACATTGATGCGTTGAATGCCTGGTCCGTGTGGCCAAACCAATACTATACGGCGGCAAACAAGCCAACCAATACGCCTCTTATTGCGGTTATTGATAGTGGGTGCGACATGGATCACCCAGATTTCCGAAATGCCGGAGGAGCCGGAACGGACATTACCCAAGGTGGGCAGTTTGACAAATCTAAGTCGGCTACTGTAGTTATTGGAACCGTAACTCAGGGTGGCGATGTAACTGACCACAACGGGCACGGCACTCACGTTGCAGGTTTGGCTTTGGCGGCCGCAAATAATGGCTCATTTGCTGGACATGGAACACTTGGAACAGGATATGCCTGTAAGGGAATGATTGTTAAGTGCATACAAGACAATGGAACCGGCTTGGACTCTGACGTTGCAGAAGCAATCTACTACTCTGTAGACCAAGGTGCTGACGTAATAAGTATCAGCTTGGGCACTACTTTCTTCAGTCAGGTTATGCAGGACGCCGTAACCTATGCAACAGAAAAAGGTTCGGTTGTGGTTGTTGCCGGAAATGAGAACGGAGCTGGTGGAGGCGATCTTGGCCCAATTTGGCCAGCTGCTTGTAGCGGTGTGTTAGGCGTAACTGCAAACGGTCCTGACTGGATACCAGCGACTACAACATTTACAGGGTACGGTTTTTATGTAGACCTGGGTGCTCCAGGCGGAGATATCCAATTAGTTGGCGATCCATTTGGAGGCGACGCATATTACAAGATCCAATTCCCATGGTCCACGGCAACTCGCTACAACAATTATATTATTGATAACGCTCTAGCTGCGCCACCTTATACGACGAACTACACCTATCTTCCTGGTACCAGCATGGCATGTCCTATTGTTGCCGGCTCTCTGGGAACATACATGGGTAAGAATAACCTTCGACAAGGCAATTGGACCAACCTCCAGGTCTATCGCGCAGCAGAAAAGGGAGCTCAAAGCCAAGGTGCCCAATTTGGTGGCTGGGAGCTGGTCAATGGCTATGGATTCTTTGATTTCCAAGGCATGATGGTGGATCAGGACTCTCGTGGCGCACAAATTGGTGGTGCGGAAGGAATCGTTTACTTTGGCGGTACGCCAGTGGCGAACGCAACTGTTCGTGCTCGGAAGTGGGATCCCGTTACGGGCGTATTGTCGGGAGCGACATTTACAACGTCAACGTTTGCGAATGGAAATTTTCGATTCGACGGCATGGGGCCAGGCTTCTATGATGTCTGGGGAATTGCTTTTGGGGCCCGCAAAGACTTCTTTATTGAAGTGAAGACAGGATCGGATCGTAGCGGCGTCGATTTCTACTGCGGACCACCTGTTCTTGACTCAGACGGTCCGCTCGTACCTAAGTGCAATATTACAGCTTCGTCGGCAACCAGTCTAAGTGTTGATCACTTTGCTTACGATCCAGAAACGAGATTAGAGGATGTTACTTTCCAAGTTCTCAATTCAAGCAATGCGGTAGTTGTGAACCCTAGGCGCATCATTTTTGAGTCAAATCTCGTAAATTTTGCCTTTGGATCAACTTTGCCGAGCGGCACTTATACGATGCGAGGGACTTATACGAACGGCGAAGGTTTCACTACGATTGTTAACAAGCCTTTCACGATTGGAAACACACCGGTTTCAGTTGGCGGCACGATCACTTTGCAGAACTTTAGCGCGGTAACCAACCGAACCATTGTCATGCAGATTAGAAATCCAGGAACTACAACCGTCGTTGAAACATACAACCTAACCGTTCACAATGGTTCGACATTCAACATCAACACTTCTTTACGAGGCAACTATGACCTTGCGTTCAAGGGAGCTCACTTCCTGAGAAAGGTGCTCGCGAATGTGAACATCACGAACTCGGGTGTGGCAGGTCTAACACCAAGTTTAAAGAACGGCGATTGTGATGGATCAAATGCTGTTGGGACAGCCGACTTTAATGCCTTGAGGGCCGCCTTTGGTTCCAGCACTGGTTCTGGAACTTGGAATATTAACTGCGATCTCGATGGCAGCGGAACCGTTGGAACCGCTGACTTTAACATCCTCAGAACATTCTTCGGTCAAGCCGGAGATAACTAAGAACTTAAGTTCTTCAACGAAGCCCCTCTTTCAATGAAAAAGAGGGGCTTTGTGCTTCATAATCTTCTCATATGGCAGATCGGCCAAGTTGGGATACTTACTTCATGGATATTGCCCACCTGGTGGCGACACGGGCAACCTGTCCAAGACTCAGTGTTGGTGCTGTGCTCGTTAAGGATCGCCGAATTCTTGCAACTGGTTACAACGGCGCGCCCCGAGGCATTTCTCATTGTCCGGAGGATGGTCATAAAACTGATTGGCCAGGCGGCTGCCTTAAAGCTGGGCATTGTATTCGGGCACTTCATGCCGAACAAAATGCGTTGCTATCTGCAGCCATGATCGGAACACCTTGCGCAGGATCGACAATTTATGTCACTAATCAGCCTTGTAATATGTGCGCCAAGATGATCATCAACGCTGGAATTGAGAAGGTGATTTACAAGGGTGATTATCTCGATGAGTTTTCGTTAGAGCTTTTCCGAGAGTCTGGAATTGAACTGTGCAGATTCAGGGAAGGTGAATTGGAGATTGTTAACTGATGTCGGTTTTTAACAATCCGTCTTTGATGGAGAACATCAAACTGACCACAATTGGGTGTGGAGTTGCCGCAGCGATCAGCTTCTTTCTAACCCCAGTTGTCCGAAAATTTGCAATCAAGAAGGGAGCAGTCGACGACCCAAATCAGGATGATCGGCGGGTTCACTTGGAGCCAACCCCTAGGTGGGGTGGACTAGCAATTTACGCTGCAATCGTCATTGCTACCATCATTACCATGCTTATCGGGCACCGTCCTGCGGGGTCGTACATGTGGGGCATCTTGATCATTTCGAGCGTTTTAGTGGTTGTTGGTGCGCTGGATGACTTGTATCAATACAAAGCGAAAATTCAAGCATTGGTACTTCTTCTTGCTGGAGTCGCCATACAATTCTTTGATGATGGTGGGAAAAATGCACGCGTCCATATTTACGGATTTGACAATCCCTTTTCAGGAAACTATGTTCATCTCGTTTGGCTCGGAATTCCTTTGACCGCGATCTACATATTTGTGGTCACGAAGACCATGGATACGATTGATGGTATTGATGGTCTTACGGCGGGAATCGCGACAATTGCGGCAGGCACCCTTTCTCTGATTGCAGTTTACGAGGGCCAAGGTCGGGTCGCAATCATGACCGGTGCAACGTGTGGGGCTGCATTAGGATTTCTAAGGCATAACTATAATCCTGCGAAGATCTTTATGGGAACAGGTGGGGCCTATGTTTTAGGCTTTACTTTGGCGTGCCTCAGTGTCGTTGGTACCCTGAAAACCGCAGCGGCAGGGGCCATATTTATGCCCCTCTTGATCTTTGGGCTGCCAATCGTTGATGCGGTTGTGGTTGTCATTAAGCGAATCAGAAGCGGAGTACCAATCACTCAAGCGGACAAAAGACATTTCCATCACGGGCTCTTAGCGCGTGGGCTCAGCCAACGACAAACCGTTGCGGTACTCTATACTGCCGCCGCAATTCTTTGCGTCATTGGCTTACTGTTAATCCGAGTATTTGGAACCCATAAATGACCATCCTCCAATCAATTATTTATGGTGTTGTCCAAGGCCTCACCGAGTTTATTCCCGTTTCATCAACCGCTCACCTTAGGCTTCTACCGGCGCTCATGCATTGGCCCGATCCGGGAGCTGCGTTCACTGCGGTTATTCAACTTGGTACTGTTTTGGCAGTCCTCATCTATTTTTGGAAGGATCTTTCTGCTGCCTTTATGGGTTGGGCTAAGTCATTTACGGGTGACAAAAATACGGTCGAAGCTAGAACCGGCTGGGCGGTTTTTTACGCAACAATCATCATTGCGGTCGTCGCTAAATTGCTTGAAAAATACATAGAGGGTCCATTTCGGTCGCTCTATGTGGTCGCAGGTTCAATGATCATAATGGCGGTTCTTATGTTCATAGCCGACAGCAGGAAAGACAATGATCGACCAATTGAGGCGATTCAAACCACTGATGGAATAAAGATTGGTTTGTGGCAATGCCTTGCGTTGATACCGGGAATGAGTAGGAGTGGAAGTTCAATAACAGGAGCTCTGTTCGGCGGATTTGATCGGCGATCCGCTGCCCGCCTATCGTTTCTCATGTCAGTTCCTGCAATTACATTGGCGGGACTTTATGAAGGGATCAAGAAGTATAAGGATATTGCCGATGGAATGATGACACCGACTATTATTGCTGCGATTGTTAGCTTTGTTGTTGGATATGCCTGTATAAGTTGGCTGATCAACTTCCTGTCGACAAAGGGAACAAAGCCATTTGTTGCTTACCGGATTGTTCTCGGCGTCATGATCCTCGTCCTTTGTGCAACTGGCACCATTAACCCAGACTCCGATACTAAGAAAGCCGATGTTCCGAAAGAAACCTCAACAACCTCAGTTTGAGATTGAATGGGTTGTCGTTGGACTCGGAAACCCTGGTCCGGAGTATGCCCGGACTCGTCATAACGTAGGCTTTGATGCGATTGACGAGTTTGCCTCTAAACACAACATAAAGCTTGATCGGGGGAAGCACAAGGCCCGAATTGGTATCGGCCAAGTTGATGGAGTCGGAGTGGCCTTGGTTAAGCCAATGACTTACATGAACCTCAGTGGGCAATCGATTGCACCAACTTTACGTGAATTTGGAGTGAAGCCTGATCACCTAATTGTTATCGCTGATGAACTTGATTTTCCAGTAGGTAAGGTAAGAATGAAGCCCAAGGGTGGTTCGGCTGGGCATAACGGCCATAAAAGCATTATTCAATCGCTTGGTACCGATGAATACGCTCGAATAAGAGTTGGAATCCATTCGGAGGAACGGGGCGAAACAATTGACTTTGTCCTCTCCAAATTCCATCCCGACGAACGAGTTGATATTGATCGAGCGATCGCAAAAACTATTGACGGCATCGAAGCTGCGTTAAGCGGCGGAATTGAGCGTGCGCTCATTGCCATAAACGAATAATTTGTAACTACGCTGCCAACAGATGCGGCTTGTTTGGCATTACCCTTCGATAGGCAATCCTTACGCTCAATTCTGGATCTATCGCGAGCCAAGGGAATTTGTTGAGTGCCTTCATGGTCGCATCGAGCTTATCTTCACTTGATCCGACAAAGAACTCATTGCCAGAAAAGCGACCAACAACAGAATTTTCTGAATTGTTTGCCATCAGGACGATTGCTACGTGGCGAAGTACTTCGTCTCCGACCGCACGTTCAAATTTCCGATTGATGTGGTCTAAGTTCTGGATCTCAAAAATAGTTGCAAATGTACATCCTTTCGAAAGAGATGATTCCAGGGCTTCTGTCTTACTGAGGACCCCAGTGAGGGGGTCTTCTTTTAGGAGGTTCTTTACCGAATCAAGATGGTTGGTAATATCTGCCTCAGAATAGACCCAATCATTCTCATGGCAAGAGATAGTTTCAATTGAAACTAAGGACGGGTTGATTCCAAGGGTCAAGTCGTGGACTCTCGCCCATCGTTCCATCCTTGACAAGTGAACTCGCTTTTCAAATTCGATCGCGGCGTGAAGGGAAGTTAGGGATGACAAGGGGTTTTGAGATTTTTCCAATACTTGCGACTGCCAGAAGTGAATGAGCGCCATGTCACTCATTGATGTTGCATCTGGTGCTGTATCAATAGAATTGGTCAACATTTCCACCGACTTCTCTAGGTTGCCGCAGAGATAATACGCATAACCAGTTGCTCCCTGAACTCGTGCTTCAGAGCTGTAGTGACCATTTTTCGTTGAAGACTTTAGGGCTATCTGAAGGTTCGGAAGTGCTTGATCTGGTTTTCTTTGGATCAGCAAGGATTCACCGAGATATTGAAATGCCTTTTCTATCAGTGAAGGTGCAAAGTCTTCAAGCTTTTCGGACAAGACATCGAGAATAAGTGATGAAGCAATTTGAGCGTCAATTTGGGAGAATCCCTTGTCGCCTACGAACGTCTTTTCCCATGCCTTCGTAACATAGCTCTTGGCAAGATCGACTTTTAGCTCAAGAAGTGCGTCAGCATCTCCAAGGGTTCGGACGATATCGAGCGCGCTGATTTGGCATCGAATACAGTGATCAATCAGCCCCAGAGACGCATAATTTGCCGCATAGTGCATCATGATCCACGCGGTTCCGCGCATGTCGCGAATCTGTTGGAAGTAGTCAAATGCTATTTGCCAGTCGGAAAAGGCAAGGACCGAATTATCTTGCGTATAGGCAACCCATCCCCGAGCCTGATGG
This sequence comes from Armatimonadota bacterium, assembly GCA_043760685.1. Lineage (GTDB taxonomy): Bacteria > Armatimonadota > Fimbriimonadia > Fimbriimonadales > Fimbriimonadaceae > Fimbriimonas. Next base: position 12,396 of record JAYUOQ010000079.1, read on the forward strand.
ATTCTTGCGAGCACGTAGGTTAGTCTTAGTTCAAAGGCAATTTTCTGAGCTTCATTAACGTGCCGCGTGGCCTCGTCGTGGCGCCCAAGACTGGCGTAACACGAACCAAGCGCAGCATAAGCGTAGGCTTGAGTTTCCCAATCTCCTTCACTTGCATATTTTAATGCCGAGTTAGCCAACTCTAAAGCTTGGTGGGGAACTCGATTACTCAATTCGAGTGCTGACTTTGCGTCCGCGAGTGCTTGGTCTTGTCTTCCTGTCATGAGCCGTCCAACTTAATTTTCGGCTCATGACGCTAGTAACTTTACGGTTGTAATGTCTTATTCTTTCGACGATTGATGACCCACATAATGACTCCGAAGACGATTAAGAAGTCATCAAGCCATCCGAGGATCGGTATCACGTCAGGAACGATATCAATCGGAGAGATTAGGTATAGAGTTGCTAGTCCACAAGCTAGCCTAACTGGCCAAGGGTTTTCCTTGTTATTCGCAGCTTTGGCAAACCGAACGGTTTGATTCACACTCATATGACAGAAGAAACTATTCTTTCGTTCCACCCAATCCCTTGCCTGGGGCAGAGGACTTAATGACCGGTTGCTTTGCGGCTTTTGTTGCCGAAGTTTCAAATGGTAACGGAGTCAATGGCGGAAGCTTAATAATAAGACCCTTCTTTTTGTAGTCTTCGATTTTTTTGTTAAGTGCGTTGATCCGATTTTTATCGTCGGGGTGGGTGCTTAGAAATTCGACATTACCGCCACCACCTTTAAGCTTCCGAAAGAGTTCAAATACGGAAATCATGCCCTCTGGGTTATATCCTGCTTTCAAGTCGAAGTCGAATCCATATTGGTCTGCTTCCTTCTCTTGTCCCCGGCTGGCTTCGAGATTGAATCCGATTTCATTAACGATCTGGGCAAGGTCCATGCCTTTTTTACCAACGCCAAAGATGGTCCCTAAGGCGATGATTCCAAGACTTCTCGTTTGTTGGGCATTAACAGCGCTTGCCCAGTGTTCACGTCGGACATGGGTTAACTCGTGACCCATGATTCCCGCAATTTCATCAACGGTTGTTAGCTTATCGATCAATCCAGTGAAGAAAAACACTGGTCCACCTGGGATGGCGAAAGCATTGACTTCCTTAGAGTCGATCACATCGAAAGTGAATTCCCACGGCTCCTTTTTGATTTCTTCAGGCGTTCGAGCATTTAAATACCGTTGACCGACTAACCTTAGAAGCCTTACTCGAGGGTCTGTGTCGGGCAAGACTTTATTCTCTTTTCGAATTTTAATTGCGTATTCCTTGCCTGCTTTGATCTGATCTGCCTTTGATGGTTTGAACTGTGCGTTGCTAACAACGACAAAAGCAAAAACGGAAACGGAGCCAAAAAATTTAAACATCTTCATGGGTATTTGACGTCTAGTGTACGGCGTCGAAATCAAATTTGAACCTGAATTTGCTCAAAAATTTGAATTTTTGTTTCGTTTGCTCAGATTCTTGCTGGAACGTGGAATAAGAGAAATATCTCTCGGTGACCGTTGAAAGAGTCAATTTCGAAAACCTAGAAATAATACTTATCTCTAAGGAAATGCGAAATGGAATCCGAAACATTGAATGGGAGCATCCCGGATTAGACTGGGAGGATGTCAAACCAAAATGAAGCGAAACAACATGCGAAAAGGAGCTTTTACGCTCGTCGAAATTATGATCGTCGTATTGATCATCGGAATCTTGATGGCAATT
>JAYUOQ010000080.1:0-5024 GCA_043760685.1 Armatimonadota bacterium
TGCTAATTGCTCGCCGTTTTGTTCTAGCAATTGGAATGACTATTTGGTGTGCCGCAATCTTTTTGTTCGGGTCGGTCTTATTGTTACCAAATCCGCCAGGAGTCCGTTACACCGCGGAACTTCCAGCCTATGAAAAAGCGGTCGCGACCGGCAAGGCATTCGGTGACCAATACACAGAAGAATCGGACGGGAGGAAGTTAACTTATTGGCGTTGGATTCAATTCAATTTGGATAATGCGTTCGGCGTCATTTACGATCCCGAAGATCGGTTAACCAATGAGCAAAGAGGCGATTCTTTTGCTGGTGATGCAATGGCCTTCAGAGACCAAGCGCATGGAGCAATATTCCGCATCACGAAAATCAAACCTCGTTGGTATTTTGTCGAACACTCCTAGGTGCTATGAGTCATTGTCTTGGCCACCCAATGTATGCCATTTTCTCCTTCATGGTGCCAACGAAACTGTATGACTGCAGTCTAGAGAGTGGGCAGGACTTCCTCACACAAGGGCATTCGATCAGCCCAAGTTCAACTATTGGTCAGAAAAATTTTCGACCTCCAATTTGCGGCTAACTGCTAAAAGCTAGAAGCTAGAAGCTAGCAGCTAGCAGCTAAAAGCTACCCCTTACTTCTTAGGATACGCAAACAGCTCCAAAGTCGTAATGCTTTCGGGAGGTGCGCTAAATTTCAAGTTGTCCCGGGAAGATGAAATCCCGCCAGTTATTGGAACTTCGAACTGTTGATCAACAATCGTAAACGACTTCGATGACTTAACTTGGTAACCACTCAGGTTCAATTTGAATGGCGTCGTGCCTTCCGTCTTATTAATGAACACAACCGTGATCCGGTTGGGATTGTTAGAGTCCACCGCCGCATAGCAAGAGTTCTCCGAAGCCTTTTCCCCGGTCACAAACAGCCCTTGGTCACCAAACCTCGACCCAAGTCGATCGTAGTTAATAAACGCCTTAAACCCAGCTAACTGTGCCTTTGCTTCAGCATTGAGTCCCCAGTTTGCCGCGGCATAAACCCCGTTCCGACCAAAAAGTCCTAAAGCGTCAGCCTGAGCAATTCCCCCACTAATCGCATTTGAACCGCCATAGTTATATTCGGTAATCGACAATTTTGTGCCGGGATAATGAGCCCGAATTCGTCCGGATAGCATAGGCAACAGATTGACCGGTTGGTTGCCCAATGATTGAGTAATCCAACTGTCCTCAACATACGTCGAATCCCACAAGGAACGAGTCGATTGAATTCGAGCCTGGCTCAACCCTTGGGTATCTCCGTCGCTCGTGATTCTCGTATCATCACCCTTTGCCTCCGGGTACCAATGAACGTCCATCACATCGAGGAGCCGTTTACCTGCAACATTTCCGGCTACCCTCATACCGTCCAAATACACATCAAGGAAATTTCGACCATTCTGATCCGGTGCTCCCTGCAGTGCCATGAATCCGTACCAACCATAGTTCACCGGACCAAAAACCGTGGCACTCGGGTAGACATTCTTGATTGCCGAAGCATAATCGGTACTGCGGGTGATCATCTCGGCATAAGTCGCCGCATTAGGATGAATTTCTGCGTGAGTAGAAGACCAAAGATCAGGCTCGTTATCGAGGCTAAACATGATCGGTAATCCCGGCTGAGCAAACTGCTTAAGATAATTTACGCATTCATCCTGATAGACGAATCCGTCATTGACGTTAGGAGGGTAAGCAAAGCTCCCGCCGGGCTTCGTAGGTAACGACACCTTAAACCGAGTGCTCAAGTAGTTTGGCGAGTTACGGACGTCGCCATCCCCATTTTTGTCGGCAGACACATACCCGGCACAAGGAATCGTTACCAAAGGTACGACTCCAGCCGCCAAAGCTGCTTGAATAAACGTTCGGTAAGTCCAACCTGCCTCGTTGGTTGATCCTAGATATCCGTCATTCTGAAAAAACCAATCAGAGCCAGCATTGCTTGCATTGTTTTCCCAGTTATAAGCGGTCAGACGGTTGCCGCCCAACCGGGCAAATCGAAAGCCCGAACCCATTCCCGCATAATCAGTCGAATTAGCCCCATAAATCAACGGCGAAATGTCGTATTTCAGACTCGGATCAATCGTGATCGTCGTCGCGGGATTAACCTTTGGGACTACGCTCACACTGATGTCATCAAGATAATAAGTGGCTTGCGGGGCATTAACTCTTCCTTGAATAAAGAAGCCATCAAAGTCCCCCCGACCTCGCATCCCAAGAGCGCTAAGGGAAATAACAACCTGGGTCCAAGTGCTGGCAGGCAAAGTTGGAATGGCATAAGAAACAACGCCCACCCCACTGGCCGTGGCATAAACCTGCAGCTTTTGCCCACCACTGGTTCCTCCATGAATCCAAAACGAAAGCGTTTTGTAAAGCGAAGAATCAAGGTTGGAATGATGAGCATAAAATCCATCAAAAGCGTTCACTTCATGAACTGAGACCGAGGCGCTTCCCGAATGCACCGGACTGTTATTCGTCAGACTAACCGTCGCCCAACTCCAGTTTTGCCAACTATTTTGCAGCGAGTCGGTAAAAACGGTTGAAGACGGTGGCGGAGCAACCTCAGAAACCAACGATACATCGTCAACATAATAGGTGCCCTGGATGGCGCCGCTTCGATCCTGAATCCAAAATCCATCAAAATTGCGCGCACCTCGGACTCCGAGTCCCTTTAACGGAACCAGGACCTTTGTCCATGCATTGGGTGTCAAAGCAGGAATCGAATAAGCGGGAATCGCATTGCCATCAAGCGTTCCTTGAACCTTGAGAAGTTGCCCACCAGAAGATCCACCATGAATCCAAAAGATCAAAGACTGAAACCCAGCTGCCGACTGGGCATTGTGGTGGAGATACAGAGCCTGACCGGCACCAGTCGCGGTAACCGAAATACTCCGAACTCCACCATGAGTTGGAGAAACATTGCTCGTATTCGTCGAAGCCCAACTCCAGTTTTGCCATGCACTATCCAACTGGTCAGAATAGACGCTTTGATCTGCGAAACTGAGGGTGGCTAACAGAAGTGAAAGTAGGGCAAAAAATCCTCTCATTGGTGCACATTGAAAATTGAATTATACGCCTGTTTGTTCAAATCGTCTAACCAATAGCAGTCAGGAACCAAATTCAATTTCAAAATGATATAGTTAGGTGTGGTTTACACCCTCGCTCTTGCCCTTTCGATCGCCACCGCCGATGGAAAGCCGTTTATGCGTTACCCAAGCATTCATGGCGATCAAATTCTATTCACCAGCGAAGCTGATCTTTGGTTAGGCAACCTCAAAACTGGCGAAGCTAAACGAATCACCAGCGACGCAGGTAACGAGCGCCATGGCACATTTTCCCCCGATGGAACTCAAATCGCTTTTGAAGCTGAATACGATGGTCAACGGCAAGCCTATGTCATGCCGGTTGTTGGCGGACCTCCCAAAAAGATAACGAGTGTCGAGAATTTCCGAACGGTAACGGGCTGGACTCCAGACGGAGAAAAAGTACTGGTTCGCTATATTCATGAGCCAACCGCCTATGCCCAAGGTCTCGTTTCCGCCAAGGGAGGCATCGTCCAAGACCTACCGCTCGAATTCGCTTCCCACGTTTCATTTGGACCCGACAAGGACCACTATGTCTTTACCAGGTTCCTCCACACCTACGCCGCATGGTTTCGTTACATCGGTGGACTCCAAAACCAAATCTGGATTCATGAACCAGTAAAGGGCAAAGAATTCCGACAAATCACGAATATTGAAGGAACGAACGAATTCCCAGTCTGGTGCGGAAATCGAATCTACTTCGTCAATGAAAAGGACGCTCACTTCACCTTGATGTCAATACCTGCCACGGGTGGAAGTCCCAAAAAAGAACTGGATAGCCAGTACGAGATGAGAGAACTCTCGACCGACGGAAAGCGAATCGTCTTCCAAAACGGGCGAGAACTGCAAGTCTTTGAACCAAACACGGGCAAAGCAGAGAATATTAAGCTCAACCTCAACAGCGATCTCATTCATACCCGACCAACCTCAGTTTCTCCCGAGCAATACGTACAGGATGTCAACATAACCTCAACCGCTAAACGAGCATTGATCGGAGCTCGGGGCCAACTAATTTCTGCACCATTAGGCGAAGGCGAAGCCCGAGTAATCAAAGCAACACCCGGGGTGCGATTCCGCCATCCGTCAATGTCTCCCGACGCAAAGAAGATCGCTTATGTCGCCGATTTGACCGGAGAACAGCAGGTCTTCATCGCCAGTGCCGACGGTTCCGAAGCCAAACAGCTAACCAAGAATAGCGAGGGACAAATTTGGGGAACTCGATTCTCACCCGACGGCAAGTGGATTGCTTATTCCGATTCCCACATGAGAATCCAGATCGTTAATGTCGAAACATCCGAAGTTAAAACCGCGGCAACCACTTCATTAAATTGGTTCGCAATTCCATTCGATTTTTCTCCGGACTCCAAGTGGATTGCTTTTACCCAGACCGTGCCCGGAACGCTGTTTAGTGCTATCGATCTTTACGATATTTCGACCGGAAAGACCCATCGAGTCAGCGACGGAAGAGGGAACGATTCGGCCCCAGCGTTTTCGTCCGACGGAAAGTATCTGGTCTTTGTATCGAATCGAAATATTGCTGTAAACGCAGACCCGATTCTAAACCAACTTAATTCAAGTCCAATGGGAATGGTATGCGTAGCCCCGCTCCGTGCCGATGGCGAGGACCCAATGGCTCCAAAAGATACCGATGAGGGCGACAAGAAAGATGAAGAGAAGAAATCTGATTTCAAGATTGATCTTGATGGTCTCTTCGGAAGAAGAGTCGAAATTCCTGTTCCTCCAGCAAATATCTCAAAAGTCGCAATGGTGGGATCAAAGATCATCTACGCCACCGATGAAGGTGTCAAGTCATTTGACGTTAGTTCAAAGTCAGGTGCCGACGTCTCCCCTGGTTCTTCGTTCCAAGTCTCTTCTGACGGTAAGTCACTGCTCATCAGTCCATCCAATACCGTCGTTGGTCTA
>JAYUOQ010000081.1:0-5015 GCA_043760685.1 Armatimonadota bacterium
CCATTGCCTTTCGCCCAGACCCCAAACTCGCCTTTCTTTACAAGCGACCCTTCTTCAAACCTCCCGAAATAGACATGAATGCAGTGCTACATTTTTTGAAAAAGTCAGAATTATGATTCCTTTTATTACCAAATCATTCTCGAACATCACACCGTGTCAACCAAAACGTTCATGTCATAAATCTTGCGATTGCCATTGTCGTCTCAGCGACAGGATGCCTGCCCCGAGAATCGGGGAGAGGCTTTACTGGAGCTGCGAAGCAGCCAGGGGGACGCCCTTGCCATGATTCACCCTGCCATACTTAAGCCTGTGATGGAGGCAAAAGACTTAGGCAAGAAGTACGGCGAACGCTGGATATTCCGAAACCTGAGCTTTACCCTTGAACCTGGAGATTGTCTCATTGTCACCGGTCACAACGGCGCGGGAAAGTCGACCCTCCTCAAGCTACTATCCGGGCTCGAAAGACCGTCGGCCGGGAGCCTGACGACCACGATCAGCGACTACCGCACCGAACTCGCCTACTGTGCGCTCGAGCAAGCGACATTTGCGACTCTCACCGTCATCGAACACCTCGAGCTTGCCGCCAAGCTTCGTGGTATGGTTTCGGACATCCCAGCGCTCATCCAAGAATGTGGACTGTTTGAGCACAAAGACGTTCAATCTCAATTTCTCTCCTCGGGGCTCAAATCTCGACTCAGGATTGCCTTAGCCATTCAAACGGATCCTAAGATTTTGTTATGGGATGAACCTGGCGTTGCGCTCGATGGAGCGGGAAAAGCGCTTATCGAACGAGTGATCGAAGAGCAAAAGCAACGCGGCATTCTGGTTATTGCCACCAACGACCCCGACGAAAGGAGGTTCGGCACTCATGAACTCGAGTTGGTCTAGCTGGAAGTCCGAAATTGTTGCCGTGCTCAAAAAGGAGTGGCAGTCAGAAAGTCGCTCGATGAGCGGAATCATGACCACCGCGCTCATCTGCTTTGTCAGCGTCATCATTGTCAACAGCATCACTTGGACAACCTCGATTAACGCCATGATCGGCGCTGGCCTCTATTGGATGATCCTCGTCTTTGCCGCCAGCGTGAGCCTGCCGCGAACCTTTTTGCAAGAAGAGGAGAACCGAACCGCGGACTTTTGGCGACTGGTTGCCCGACCCGAGGCGGTCTATTGGGGCAAAGCCCTGTTTAACATCGGGCAAATGCTCGTCGCGACCCTGATTGTCAGCATCTTGTTCGTGATCATGGTCAAGGTTGAAGTCAGGAATTATCCGATTTTTGCGCTGACTGGACTAGGCGGGGCGATCAGCATTGCCAGCACGGCAACGATCGCCGGAGCGATTGCCAGCACCGCTTCGAACCGATACGTTCTCTCGGCGGCGATGTCGGTTCCGCTTCTCGTTTTTGTCGTCAATCTGGGCATAACTGGCACCGCGTGGGCATTCGGCGAGCCTCTTTCGTCGGGAGAAAAGACTCCAATCGCGATGTTTGCGTACTCGATTGCAACATGTTTAATTGGTCCTGTGGTTTACTCAAAAATATGGAAAAGTTAAGGAATTTGCTCTTGCTCATCGGGCTACCCTTCGCTACCATCCATGGGGCTTTGGTCAAGGACGCGGTCGGCTTCCAATATCCCGAATTTGCCCGTATCTTCTTCTGGCACTTCCCTTGCCCAATCATGGCAACCTTTCTGCTTTCGGCAGGTGCCTACTTTAGCTTTAAGTACATCCAAACCCGCGACATCGATTGGGACATCCGCGCAAATTCAGCCAACGAACTCGCGATGATCTTCATTGCCCTCACGATGATCTCCGGAATCTTCTTTAGCCGAATCCAGTGGGGCGCATATTGGCAAAACGACCCTCGCCAAACCTCATTCCTGCTGGTTACAACGATTTACGCGTCGTACTTTGTCATGAGGACCGCCTACTCGGACCCGGACAAGCGAGCGCTGAATGCCGCCGCTTTTGCCTTAATGGCTTTTCTGCCATTCATGTTCCTCACGTTCGTTTTCCCACGACTTCCTCAAATCGAAAACAACCATCCAAACGGGACGATCATGAAAGGGAATTTGAAAGGTGGTTACGCTACCGTTACCATCGAAATCATGATTCTTGTCAGCATCCTCACTCACTGGATTTATCGACTCCGAAGCCGAGCCGGCATCTTAGAACTTAAAGTAAACAATTATGGAGACCTTCAAAATACTAGCGGCCCTACCACCGATACTCCTGTGGTTAGGCGTATATCTGTACCTGACTAAAGCTGACCGCCGACTAAAAGCTGCCGAAGCCAAGCTCGAAGAGCTGACCGGAAAGTAGCGTTGGCCGAGCCACAAAGCCAAAGCTTTACCAAGGTTGCTGAGTTCTATGACGAGCTCATGAAGCCAGTGCCTTATCGCATGTGGGTTTCGTATCATTTGCTCTTGCTGTCGATGCAAGAGGTGAAGCCAAAGACCATGCTCGACATGTGTTGTGGCACGGGAACGATGTCAGAAATGATGTTCCGCGAAGGCTTTGAAGTCGAAGGGTTTGACCTCTCGGCGGACATGATCGATGTTGCCAGACAGAAGGCGGAGAAAAAGAAGATGCCAATTCGGTACGAAGTCGCCGATGCGGCAACCGTCGATATGGGTCGAACCTACGATTCAGTCTTCTCGTTCTTCGATAGCTTCAACAACATTACCGATAAGGAGCAACTTCAGCGAACATTCCAGTCAGCGTACAACCACCTGGTTCCGGGCGGCTCATTCATTTTTGATATGAACACCGCCTACGCATTCGAGCAAAAGCTGTTCAACCAACAGGATCTGTCTAAGACGAGCCGGGTTCGATATCGTTGGAAAGGCGAGTGGGATCCCAACACACGCATGATTCATGTAACGATGAAGTTTTGGGTTGGCGATCAAGTCTTTGAGGAGCTTCACATTCAGAGGGCTTATGGCCTCGAAGAAACGATTGATCTGTTGATGGAAGCGGGATTTAAGGACATCCGATTCTTCCACTCGTATACTCTCCAGCCCCCTAGGGATAAGACTGATCGGATTCATTTCACCATGCTTCGGCCTAAGAAATAGGGCAATGGCGATCGCGAAGTTCTGAGTTTGGAGGTTGAAGAATCATCCACCCCGTCAGACCGACAAAGTCACCGGTCTGCCTCATCAAAACGTGCCTTTGTGGCACCTTTTGACAAGGGCTCTCCCCTCCCAGCTTCGGAGGGGATCTATGCTCGGGTGAAGTGCAAAGTGCGGAGGGCGAAGGGAAGATTTAGGCTTCGAGAGGTTTACCCTTCGTTTCGGGAGCGAAATATAGGGCGATCAACATGATGAAATAGATACAAGCCACGGGACCGATTGCCGCCGCAACTCCGTCGGTTTTAGCGGTGGCTCCAATCCAGATTGGAATCGGCGCACTGAATATCCTTCCCGTGTTATAAGCCATCCCGGAGCCAGTCGCCCGGAAACGATGGGCAAAGAGCTCGGTAAAGTACAAACCGAAGCCTGCGGTCAATCCAAGGGCAAAGAAGGAGGTGATAGGAGCAAGGATCAGGATGGAGGTTAGACTCTTCGCGGTGGTTGCGGTCAAGAACAGCATTATCCCGGCTAGCACTCCAAATATGGCAAACATTGGGCGTCGACCATACTTATCCGTGAGCGGAGGAAAGGCGAGTACACCGGCAAAGGTTCCGACATGAAGCACGATCATGGAGATGTTCTTCCACGCCGCAAAATCAGCCGTCGGAACAACGTCCTTGACGAGATTAGGTAGCCAGAATGGCAAGATTCCTCCTCCGGTTATGCCAACTACCCCGATAAGGATTGCGAGGATTAGATTTTTGTTATAGGGCGCAGTTTTGATCAATTCAAAAAATGCATTGCTACTTCTTTGCCGTTCGGTTGGCCGATCAGGCTCAAGTTTGAACCTGGCAACGAGACAGATGATCGCAGGAATAATCCCCGCGATGTAGACCAGTCGCCAGTTAAGCTCACCAACTCGCATGCTGATGAATACGCCAATGATGGAGCCTACCGCCGCGGCGGTCTGGAGGAAGGCAGCCGCTCGAGCACGGAAATTGTCGGGGACGGTTTCGGCAATCAAGGCGGCACCGGCGGCCCATTCTCCACCAATACCGAGTCCGGTAAGAAATCGGGCGACAAGCACTTGTTCTGGAGATTTGCAAAGGGCAGTTAGGCCGGTAAAGAGGCAGTAAAGGAAGATTGTGAGAACGAGAGTCTTTGAACGTCCCCACCGATCGGCAACAATGCCAAAGATCAGACCACCAAGCGACCATCCAAGGAGCATGCCGGTATGGATTCGCCCTTCCCACAGAGTGCCAATGGCTTTATAGCCTTCTGGACCCAACATTTCGGTCATCATTGCCGTCTTTGTGAGCCCAAAGAACGACGCTTCCATGACGTCGAAGACCCAGCCAAGCCAAGCAATAATCAGAACGAATCGCTGGTATTTGGTGAGTCCCGAGAACATTTGCTAGACCTCAAGCCCCAATGTCTTTTTAAGCTTATCTACCTCAACCTTGCTGAGCATTCGACATTCACCGGGGCGGAGCCCTTTCAGATAATACGGTCCTATTCTTAACCGTGTTAACTTGATGACGGGGTGACCGACCGCATAACACATCTGACGGACTTGCCGTTTTCGACCCTCGTGAATGGTGATTCGCAGGGAGGTTGTTTGGTTATTTTGTTCGACAAAAACAAGCTCAACTTTGGCGGGAGCGGTTTTGCCACCTTCAATAAAGATGCCTTTTCGGAGTTTTTCGAGAGTCTTCTCGTCGGGGATTCCTTCGACGACGGCTTGATATTCCTTTTCTAAGCCATATCGAGGATGAGTGATTCGTAAGGCAATATCGCCATCGTTGGTGACGAATAGCAAGCCATCGGTGTCTTTATCGAGCCTTCCGACGGGTTTTAGTTGGACCCCATAGTTTGGCAAATACTGCTTGATGGTGGGGCGCCCTTGAGGGTCGTTGAGGGTTGTGACAACTCCGACGGGCTTGTGG
>JAYUOQ010000082.1:0-4999 GCA_043760685.1 Armatimonadota bacterium
GCTTTCAGAGCTGTTTCATATTCGATGATGGAGTCCTTTGGAATGCCAAGGCTTACAAGTGCTCCGCCAACGAGGCCGATGGCTCCACCGATAAGGGCAGACTCTAGGACAGCAATGACGTAACCAGCAAAGATCAACTGACCAAATCCGGGAATTATAAAGAAAGCTGATCCGGTTAGCAATCCCCAAAATGTTCCCAAGAATGCACCCATTTGCCCCCAAGATACGACTCGATCACCTGTGTGAATGAATCCTACGGGGTGCTCTTCACTCTTGTAGTCTTGCCCAATGATGCTGAGGTTCTTAATGTCATAGCCTGCATCGCAGAGCTTTTTGATGGCAGCGTGTGCCTGATCGTGTGCTTCATACACCGCGACGGTATGGTCAGTCAAGGCGATAGTGGTGTCGGTTAGGGTTGCAGATTCATTCATGAAGTTTCTCTTTTGGATTGTTTGTGGTTTGGGTCGGAGGACTATTTGACGATGACCTTTCCGCTTAACATTCCCATGCTGCAGGTAAATGGAATTTCGCCTTTAGCCTTGGGTGTAAACTTAATCACAACCGACTTACCAACTGCAACATCCTTGCTGATCTTTAGCGATCGGAAGACGACTTTGCCACCGCAACCAAGGTTCTTGCCCCCAGTAAATGTTAGTTCTACTGGTTTGCCTTGCTTGACTGTGATTTGACCTGGGGTATATCCACCGTTAATGAGGATCGATGCAGTTTGCTTGTCCTTAAGTTGCTTGGCGGTTACGGTCTTGTCTGCTGGGCTGAGGCCAGACATTCCACCGCCACAACACGCCATACCGCCCTTTTGTGCAGACGCGGCAGAAAGTAGTGCAACCGCAACGATCGCGGCAGGAACGACGATGAGACTTGATGGGCTTTTCATTTTTACTTAAGGCGCATTTCGCGCCGATATGTAAACATGATGGGCTAGGTTATGCTAGCGCGCAAGTCGTTTCTTAGGCGTCCTCCTTATAGTGTCGTCCCTTCGGACGGCACAGCGCATCAAAGGTGAACTACGGCTAATGAGTACAGTGGAAGTCTTTACGGTTAGTTGTCGGCTATGTGACGCGGCATTGGAAGTTGTTCGGGAACCGGTGCTGAATTTAGCTTAGGCATCAGCCTTTCCCGGACCGGCTTGCAAAACCAATGACAATCGGTCTGTCCTTTAGTTTCAATATCCTCGATCCGTACCGTCGCCGTCACCAACTATGAGCCCAAGGACATTTGACCAGACTTGCACTTCCTTTCTCTCGGTGAGTGGCAAGGATTGCTCAATTTGTATGGATGGGCTCATATTTTCCGCTGAATAAGGAAACTGCTACCTGGCCATGGTCTCGTCTGCGTTGCGGCAAGCGGTTGCGCAAGCCCTGCAAGCTTCCGCACATGTCTTGCAAACGTCCATATGGTCAGCTCCCTTTTCACACTCTGTAGCGCAAGCTTCACAAGCGGAAATGCACGAAGCGGAAGCTGAATGATCGCCCTTGGCTAGGCCAACGCTATGCTGATCACAAATTGTGGAACAGTCATTGCAGAGCCTCACGCAGAGATCCATACCTCCCATTTCTTTGCACTCCTTGGCGCAATCGCGACAGATAGGGGCACATGATTTGCAAGCGTCAATACAGCTTTGTACTTCTTGAGTAATAGTCATTTTGAATTATCCGGGATCACGCACTTTGGGCAATCCACGGTACATCATGGAATGGAAAAGTATTGCCTGCAAGTCGTATTTTACGTGTCGTCCAAGTCATGTCGTCCCTTCGGAGGGCATGGATACTTAGACGCCGATGGAATGAATTGCACCGAACCTGGATATTCTCGATCAGGCTGTATCAACTATACTTTTCACCTATTTTAACTTGGCTCCCTGCATCGGGGGCATTTTCAAGAATCTCCAATTGTAGGTCGAGAGGTTCTCGGTGAGTTCTTTCTAAGGCAGTTCGAAGTCTATCGATTTCTTCATTAAGTTCTTGAATCGCATTCTCACTTTCCTCCCTAAGAGCATGGGCCACAAGTTCTGTTCGATTGCAGGGCCCCATCTTGCTCCTTATTCGGCCCCAGTAGCTCTTAACCGTTGGCTCGCTTATTTCCAGGCGATTGGCAATCGCTATGTCGGTATGGCCAAGCGCAGCTAACGTGATCAATTGTTGCTCACGCTCCGAAAGCTCAGGATGCTTTTTGTCTTCCGCCATATTAACTCCTTAATTCCTTTTCAAATCGCTCAACACACCTTTTCAAGGACGCAGTCATATTCAGACCATTAGTTCGATGTTTAGAACGAAATGCTGTACCCCATCACAACGTTCAATTGTTTTCCAGCTCGAACGCCCAAGTCGAGGATTGATCGGGGATCTATTTGCTTTCGAATTCCAAGTCCAACGGATGTCTCATTTCGCCGAAATCCCAATTCGGAAACCAATGTTTGGTCAAATTTCTTTGGGTAACCGAGTGGACTTGAGTACGCAAGAATGAAACCTGGCGATTGGTCTGTATCGAAGTCAACGTTAAGGTGAACCTTGTCGTACTGATGCCACGCTTTCGTCGCGATCATTCTAAGCTGTCCACTTGGTTTGGTTCCAGGCGCAGAATTGGCAGTTAGCCGAAAACCAAGCGCAGGTGAGTTTTCAATTTCGCGTGAGATATTTTGGAAGTAACTCACTTCACTCACCGTGGTTGAACCTTTGCTAGATTCAAAACCGAAACTCAATTCTTGGTTTTTTGCGAATCCATAGCTCAAGGATGACATCAGGCCAGATCTTCGGGCATTCAGGTCAAGTCCGAACTGAAATTCCCGTTCTCCATAAGCGATGGAGTATGCATCGTCGAAGAGAACCGGTCTTCCATGTTCAATGTTGTTGTGGTCATTGGCGAATCCGGTTGAGGCGAGGGCGAGGGCGGCAGTTAGGATGAAGTATTTCAATTTGAGCTCCGATGAGATTCTGAGTGGCTCCGGGCAACCGATTGGCTCGCCACCCCCTCCGTCTCGCTTGCAAAAATTCTAAACAATGCCAAGGTTGAGGCAAGCGAGCCACCTCCCCCGAGGAGAGGAGCGTGGTTTAACAGGCTATCTACTGGATTATCTCCTGCGAAAGCAGCGAGTTTTGAGGCGTTATCGCCACCAATTTTATAGGGGTTTGGTTTGTCGATCTTTCGGTAGGTTGCTGGCTTTCCGTTGTTGAGCTTTGACCAATCGGATAGGCTCAGAGGTTTCGAATCTTTGAATTCTGGGTTTGCTTTTACATACTGGTTGAATGCATTGATTGATGTGAAGGCGCGAGACCATTCGGTGCATTCTGGGTGATCGCCGAATTTTTCGAGGAAGACAACACCTTTGATGTTGCTTGAGAAGGTTCCCTCGTCGTCTGAGATCAGGACAAGGAGCCTATTCGGGTCTTCGGTTGCACTCCTGATGATCGCTCGACCGGGCGTTTCGTTTGCCATGTCTCTCGCACACATGATGCATCGAACCGTCATGGTCCACCCTTCGGCGGAGACCGTGGCTCCCCATGGGCCGGAATCTGGCAACGAAAGTGAACAATGGGAGCACTTGCTCATCTCCATCCATCCCATTCCCGCCATATACATGATGTCGTCCTCGCTCCCGCGCATCATTCCCATTCCGGGCATTCCGTCGGGAAAGCGGTGATCGTGAAGGGCTTCGGATGACTCTGAGCCTGCCTCTTCACTTTTATGGGTTGAAGCGATGACTCGATAGATTGCAATTTTGACCTGATCTTGCTTTTGCTGCTCTGTAAGGCTTTGTTGAGCAAGGATATCGTTCACGTTATCGTGGAGCATGTGTAAGTTGTCGAACGCATTGGCGATTTTGGGAAACCGCTTGGCAAATCGGGGACTCATTTCTGCGGTCATCGGCATGAAGTCGCGATCGGTTTTGTAGAGTTCGGTTTGGTGATATCGCTCACCAAGCAAGCCATATTGTGGTGCTTGGTCTTGAACCGGCACTCGATAGAGCATGTCGTAGTTCACGGTTTGGAGCCAGTGATAACCCCAGAAGAGCCCGTTGACTTTTGGATATTCTCGCCTGAATTTTCCGCTGTAGCTGAAGCTATCCAAGTAGTCCATGTTCATCGGGAGACCAGTTATGGCGTACGGCTGGGATTGATAGAATTTCCACAGGCGGTCAACTTCGGCATCTTTTTGAGCATCGCTCCAGCCCGGATGCATGAGGACGTCAATGGCTTGAAAGTGAAGCAAATGAGCCCAATCAAAAACCTTTTCGAGGTAGCCGTACTTCCGATTGAAGGTTGGGGAAATTGCGCCTTCATCAACGGGATTGGTGGGTGGATTTTTGAGCACCCAATTGATGGTGCCGAATGTCTTTGTTTCAAGCTCAGGAGCCTTTCCGGTTACCAATGCTTCGTAGGCCATGGCGTGCCCCACGCCGGTGGCATACATGTCTTTGGCAAATGCTGGCAAACGGTTGATGTTCCAGTTATAGGGGGCTGGTTTGTAGAACAGGTGATCAGCACCCGGACTATTGATCCAAGCTGGCAGGTTCGGTGGTAATGTCGGTAACTTGTCCTGCTGACTCAGCAGGACAAGCGAAAGGGAGAATATCATTGGGAACCACTCGCTGGCTTGTTGACCAGAGTCAAGAATTCGTCTAACGTGAGCGGCTTTGCCGTTTCGGCACCATGCTTCTTTGCGTAATCGGCGAAGGCTACTTTGGATGAAAATGCCCTGGACAGTTCGGCACAGTTTGCATGCTTGGTGAAGGTGTTTAAAAAGACGGTGCCTTCTGGGGCTGACCATTTGCCTGCGGTTCGTTTGAGGACCACTGGCTCTCCAACTTTCTCACTTGGAGCGTAAACAATGAGATCAGCCTTGTATCGTCCTTGATCTTTGATCACGCAGTAGACACATCGGTACTCGATTTTTTTGTTGCCAAACTTTACGACGACTTCGTTGTCTTGTTCCTTGGTGTTTTGCACTAGTTTCAACTTGCAATAGGGGCAATCACCTTCGT
>JAYUOQ010000083.1:0-14051 GCA_043760685.1 Armatimonadota bacterium
GTCGGAGTCGCTGAATCCAAGGACGGCGGCGTTACCTGGGTCTATAAAGGTACTTTGCCGCTCAGTCACCCCGATAAGGGCTACTCATTTTGGGCGCCAGACATCATTCGGGATAAGGCTGGGCAGTATCACATGTTTGTGAGCTATGTTCCCGGTGAAGCTGATACCCATAAGGATTGGGGTGGGCATCGATACATCTTTCACTATTCGTCGAAGGACTTGAGCGCTTGGAAGTTTGAGCGTAGAGTCCCTTTGGAATCTGATTATTGTATTGATCCATCTCTTGTTCAGTTGCCGAATGGGTCTTGGCGCATGTGGTACAAGGACGAAGGACATGGGTCAAAGACTTTCGTCGCTGAAAGCCCCGATCTAAAAACTTGGAAGGCGGTGAATGATCCCGGGGTCTCAAAGCTATACGGTGAAGGTCCAAAGACTTTCTATTTCAAAGGTTCTTACTGGATGATTAAGGACCCGAATAGTGGTTTGGATGTCTATAAGTCACCTGACTTAGACGCTTGGAAGTATCATGGCAAAATTCTTGAAAAGCCGGGCAAGCGAAACGATGATGGAACGATCGGGAAACATGCCGACGTTGTCGTCTGTGGTGAGCGAGCTTTCATTATCTATTTCACCCATCCGTACGGGCAAGCCTTTCCCGACAAAGACGGATTTATGCCGCTGCCGGCAAAGGTTTCGGCGGTTCAAGCGGCGGAATTAGAAGTAAAGGATGGCAAGTTAGTTTGTGATCGGGATAAGCCGTTTTTGATTCGGCTGACACCGCCGAAATAAATCGAATTTGGTCCTTTGCTAGGATTCCCAGGTGTATGGATTGTTGCCTTTTGCCCAGAGATACGAAACCAATTGTCCATGATGATAGGATTCATGCCGGACGAGGTATCGGAGCATTTCGCTTAGTGGCACATGCTCTAGTTCCATATAGCTCGCCGTGTCAGCCGAAACTTCAATTGATGAAGCCAAATCTTCCTCGGTCCGCGATTCCAAGAACTGTAAGGTCTCGGTACGGACTTTCGTGAGCATTTCAAGAAGTTCATTGACGGTGTTCAATGAATCCAAATCTTCTTCAATCTTCGAGTATGGATGCCTTGGCTTTCCTTGCAATCGGTCCATGATTTGGATTTCGGTTCCGATGATTTCTTTGATTTGCCCTTTGATGGTTCTCATTCCTTCCGCCGGAGCCCAGCTGAGAATTTCATCGGATAAATGAGGAAAGACTTCGGCTAACTCTTTGCGGGTTGAAAGGAGACTGGCTCGAATAAGGTCAGCGGTTGAATTCATGCCTTCCCTATCCACCGAAGATCAAATCCAGCTTCAAAAAGTCGGTCACGAAGTTGACCGGTATGTTCTTGAATGTGCCGGAGGTTGACCAGCATATGATCAAGCTTTGGCATTGTGTACCAGGAAAAACCGCTTTCTTGACTGTCTAAATCGAGCGTTTCAATCTGGTGATCAACCAATGAATCAACGAATCCTACGAACTCAAGCATTTCATCTTTGGATGGAGGGGTGACTTCAGTGGCATCCTCAAAGATGTTCTCGTAGTCGTCTCGGTACTTCTCCCAGGGCTTGAATTCCTCACGCGTTTGGAGCAAGTACATATGGCTGTAATACAGGGTGTGATATGCCATCCGCCAGAAAGTTCGTGGTTGTTCGCCCGAATTCCATATTGCTTCCGGGCAGATTTCAATTGCCGATCGCATCATTGCTAATGAGGCATGAAGCTGCCCTTTGAGAGCGCCTTTGATGTCCATTTAGAAAATATACCAGACAGAAATATACTAAGTCTTGATCTTTCGAAGGGTGGGATATTTTGCACCCATTGAATCAAGAATTGACCTTAATTTTCGCCAATGATTGCTTGCTTTGCCTGGATTTAGCGGGCCAAGATCTCTCTTTTCAAATGGATCGAGGGCTAAGTCATAAAATTCAGTTCGGTCATCTTCGTAGTAATGGACGGTTTTGATGTTGCCATCCAACATGGCGCTTGATGGATGATTTCCTGCGCTGTGATAGTGCGGATAATGCCAAACGAAAGGTCGTCTTTGTTTAAAATTGCCTCCCATAAGTGCGGATAAGAATGAACTTCCGTCCATTGCCCGTGATTTACTTCCCGCAGCATCGAGGATTGTCGCCGTAAAATCCATCGATATGACCGGCTCGTTGAATACTTGTCCAGGCTTGATTTTTGCTGGACAGTATGCGAAGGCTGGAACTCGAATACCGCCTTCATATTCAAGCCCTTTTCCCGCCCTCAGAGGTTCATTGTTGGTCACTCCACTTAGTCCACCGTTATCCGACGTAAAGAGGAATATTGTATTAGCCATCTTTCCGGCGTCGTTTAGGTTATTGGCAAGTCTGCCAATATTTTGGTCAAGGTTCCAGATAAGGGCGGCATACTTAGCATTCTTCTGCTTTTGAATTTCGGTTTTGAGATTTGTAAACTGTTCGATGTCTTCTGGCTTGGCTTGAATTGGCGTATGGACTGCATATTCGGGGAAGTATAGAAAGAATGGTTTGTCGCTTGGCTCATTTATGAGTCTGATCGCTTCCGATGTCAATCGATCGGTGAGAAATTCGCCGTCCTTTACGTCGTCAGGCATCGGATTGACATTCTTTCCGAACGGTGCGATATAAGAACCGGGTTGACCCACGTGACTGCCACCAATGTTTACATCAAACCCCTGGTCGGTTGGGCGAAATCCATCACCACCGAGGTGCCACTTTCCGATACTCCAGGTTCGATAGCCTTGCTGCTTCAGGTTTTCTGCAAGGGTAATTTCGGATAGAGCGACTTGATTGTTGATTTCTGGGGTGTCCATCAATCCATCACTTGGACGGTCGCCAGGAATCCAATCGGTGATTCCAACTCGAACCGGGTTTTTTCCGGTCATTAGTGCCGCGCGAGTCGGTGAACAAACTGGGTGCGCACTGTAGGCTCTGGTAAAGCGTACTCCTTGAGCCGAGAGTCGATCAATGTTGGGAGTTTTGTATAAGTCGCGTCCGGCGTATCCTACATCTCGCCACCCCATATCGTCGACTAATATAAGCACGATATTTGGTTTCGGGGCTACAAAATAGGTTGCCAAACCCAGGGTCGCTAACATGATCGAATTATACTAGGCATCTACCCGAACTGAGAGGAGCCGAACTGGCAGCTTTGAGTCGGGGTGCGGCATATAGGAATGCGGTTCTGCACTCCAAAACGTAATACTTTCGCCTTCCTGAAGTTCTACACGATGTTCGCCTACGCCGACAATTGCGGTTCCTTCCAAAACAAAAACGTGCTCTTCTCCGGCATGAGATCTAGTTTCGCTTGGCGACGAAATCTCTAAAATGGTTGGCTTAATTCTTCCTTGTTCAAGGCGGCTGCTAAGGATGTTTAGAGGAGTCGCGCCAGACAGGTTGGATCTAATTTTTTGGTCAGTTTGGGCAGCTTCTGGAAGAAGACCCTCATCAAATCGAGCTAAATCAAACCATCGATCATCCTCTTTGAGGTGGACCGCATACGGAAGACCATCGGCGCTTCCTGATTGCACGAGATTTTCGAGATGTAAGCCTAGGACGGTTGCGACTTTAAGGTATGTGCTTCGGCGAGAGGTGCGTCCGGCTTCGACTTGGACAACGGACGTTTTGCTGATATTAGCGAGATCTGAAAGTTGCCGAATCGAAAGGCCCTGTTGGAGTCTAACTCGCTTTAGACGAGTTCCAGCTACAAGGCGTGCTTGTTCTCCCCATGATCCGCTTTCGGCTCCCACACTCCTATTTTGGCACTACAAATGCAACCAACGTGGAGTTCGTACCTATTGATGCAGCTTCCTCGGCTACCAACGCCGATATTGAATCCCATTGCTTCCTTCGACCGTGCTTGGGAAGTAGTAATAGCTTTTGTTGAAGGTCTGGTTCGAGAAATGGGTCCAGTCGGCAGAACTGTTCCCTCCAGTGATATAGTTGCTGGTTCCGGTGATTGGGTTGATCGGCACTTTTTCTAAATATGGACCGTTCCAAGTTGAAGGATCTAGTGCAATTTTGGTCCAGTTGGTGCCCATTTGTCCGCGCTTCCATCCGTTCGCCGGTGGTGTCGATTTGATCAAATCGGTAACGTCAACGGTCAAACCCGTATCCGCTTCACACCGGTCTCCGGCGAGGCGAAGAATCATGAGGCACTTTGCTAGCGACGATTCTTTGGCTCGCCGAGTTGAATTGGTGAATTTTGGAATGGCAATTGCAGCAACGACGGCAATGATGATGATGACAATCAGCAACTCAACAAGCGTAAATCCACTTTGCTCCCTAGTCTTCCTCATCCCTTTGATTTTCGGAACTATATCCTGCTTAAATTAGGTGCAATTGACATGGAAATGCTCTCAGCATTGATGATCAATGTTGAGAGCATTAACAGGTACCTAAGCTGACTTTCGTCGTCGTCTTAAGAGCAGCCCAATACCGCCAAGCATGGCAACAAGGGTTGTTGGCTCTGGAACTGGCGAGAATCCACTGCCGGATAGGAAGTAAGCACCCATATTAAAGTAGCGTGAATCTGGTTCGTAGCTCGAAATGTAGTCACCATAGCTCACGACTTGAGCAATGTATTGGCCAGATGCAAGGTTGCCATTCCACGTGTGAATGAGTGTAGTCGCGTCTTCGGTTGATGTTCCCAGAACGGTACCGCTCAAGTCAAGAATTCGAAGAACGCTTCTCATGGTTGCGCCAGCGTCGGCAACTCCTGCTTGCAAAAACGATGAACCATCAGTTGCAGTCAAGGAAATCGCTCCTCCGGCGGAGAAGAAGGAGAAGTAGTCTTTGGTGTAACTGTTCTCACCAACGGCACTATAGTTGGTTGACGCCTTTGGCATAATGAATCCTTTTGCGGTGGCTGAATTGACGGTTCCATCAAGGTTTACCGCTAGCGCATTGGCGGTGGCAATCGAGTGTCCAATGTTGTCATCAAGTAGCGAGCCGATATCTGCATTTCCTTGAAGCATTGCGACGTCGTTTGCATTAACGCCAGCTTTCCCTTGTCGCCAAGTGCCTCGTTGGGAAACGTATGAGGTACCCATGATCGGAGCATAGCTGCCATTTCCGGTCGCATTGTTGTTGTTACTGTAAGCGGCACCGCTGGTTTCATCGCTTTGATGCGAAAGTCTCAAGTGATGACCATCCTCGTGGGCAATTGCTGCAGTCATTGTTTGGGGTGACGTACCAGTTCCATTGACAGGAAAAACCCAGTTTGTCCGTTGGCCATTCGATACCACTGCTTGTTGAGCTACGCCGACGTATGAAACTCCGCCTGAAGCACCAAACCAATCGTAAGTACCGCCAATGATGGTATGAGTCATGTACTGCTTATTGTCGTAAAAAGTCTGTCGCTGGGCATCGGTAAGCCCAGTGCCGGCCGGATCAACGGTTGTGACATTGATGTTAAAGCCGACATACTTTTGAGCTGTTCTTGCCCATGCTTCTTTGATTGCGCTAATCTCAGCAATATTGAATGTTGTGGCATCTCCATCCTGGGTGTATGCGGGGACGTTTCCAGGCGTGCTTCCTGCCCACGTGCCGTTGTAGTTAAAACCTGTGAAGTTCAAATAGATGGTGTATTTCGCACCAAGGTTGCTGTTAAGTGAAGGAGCAACAGGGTGTTGCGCCGCAGATATTCCCGCTAGACAGAGTCCTAATGCGAGAGCCCAAGCCGATTTTGAAGTCAATAACGTAAGTTTCATAACGAGGAACCAAACACTCGTCTCGGGATGCCCGAGACTGGTTACTACTATACAGAAGAAACCTAACAGAACTTGTTAGATTTCTGTTATTAACAGCCCGTAAAGTTACCAATTTAGGTTCAAAACATGCTTAGTTCGAGCCGAATATTCGGTTATCGTCTTCCGATGTCGTAGGCATAAAGTCCCACTTGCATCGTTCTTGCTTATCCAATGATTGCGCGGACTTCTTCCTTCCCGCGTTTGTTCACTCGCCAGATGTAGGCGTCGAGAACATAGTGGGTCACCTGTGGCATGGTTAGCAGCGGCACCAAGATCGCCAAAATGGTTGCTGAAGCGGCAACGTGGTACGAGCCAAAGAGGTTCGTATGCTCTCGCCACACAAACCAATCCCATATGGCTTCCTCAAAATAAGCGATAGCCACGAGTGACAGAATGTATAGCGGTACGAACTTTAGCTGGAAAAACTTCAGGAACCGATTTTCCCCGTGAACCTTGGCTCCTCGCTTTCGGTACTGGTAGATCCAAATTAGAGCCATGTACGGAATTCCGTGAGAGATAATATTGATCAGGGTGAATGTCAAGTCTCCGTTGAACAGAATAATCCCAGTTCCCCATGCGGCCGCGGTGGCAACAAGCAAAAGCACCTTTCCCGCATTCAGGCTTCCAGTTTGTTTCCAGTTTAAGACCTCTTTGACGAGAAATGCACTTAGGGCAACGACATAGACAAATCGACAAAGATATTCCGGCCAAACGACCGGAATATGAACCACTTCGAATTCGCTGAACCATTGAAAATTGCGCGTGTACGTGTGCCAATAAACGAGCGGATAAATGGTCGCCATGTAGATGGAGACCTGATCAATTCGGTATCCGAGATCTCCGACAGGTTCCCCCCGACGATAAAGCATCAGGAAACCGTACTGTTGGCGCACAAAGTGATAGATAGCAAAGTAGGCAACACACGACCAGAAAAAACTTGGTCCTGCGAATGCATAGATTGCAATTCCGCCGAGCCAGCACACCGCTGGAACGATTAAGTACAGCTTCTTTCGACGTTGGAATTCATCCTTATCGAAATAGGTCCGGAACAACGAACTGTAAACGTGCGCAACATCAATCCCAAGCACCAGTAATATCCAAAGCCAAGTTGGAGTTTCACTGATCGCTGCGATTTTGTTTCCGAATGCGAGCACAATCGCCGTGATGACCACGGGCGGACCGATGATCGCGCTCAGGTCAAACTTTGGTGAATATATCCACGGAGTTGCTATTCGCATTTAAACAAGCGGCATGTAAAGTTCGGTGATGAGTTGGTTTAGTGGGGTATCGCTTGGGTCGTTCACATAGACTTCAAATGCAGGATTTTCGCTGATCTTGCGTCGAACGGTGTTCTCGCAATATGACGTGAGGTC
This sequence comes from Armatimonadota bacterium, assembly GCA_043760685.1. Taxonomy (GTDB): domain Bacteria; phylum Armatimonadota; class Fimbriimonadia; order Fimbriimonadales; family Fimbriimonadaceae; genus Fimbriimonas. Next base: position 7,148 of record JAYUOQ010000083.1, read on the forward strand.
TGACCAAACGGGCGCCAAATTTTCGTACGGGCCAGTAAAAGTTGTTGTTCCATAATCACCGCCATTGAGTTGATCGAGGATGAGGCTTAGCCCACCGCTGTCGGTAACTTGGTAATCGGCGGGAATCTCGACGCAAGCCGCCGAACGCAATTTTGCCGTTGGAACTTCATCGGGATTATCCCAATAGATTCCAATCATTCGTTCCACCGGAACATTGTGGGATTCCACCCATCCCCATAGCTTTTCAAATACCCCTCCAATCAGGTCGTAGGAACCTGTGTGGCGGAGCATTACGATACGAATGGGCTCGATAGTTGTTACTTGTGCGTTCATGTTGTACTTCGTATGTTACTGCTTTTGTGACTCGCAGGATGCGAATGAAATTGAGTGGTAGGATACGACATGTTCTCGTTTTTTGATCATCTTGAGTGCTCAGCATGTCAACGAAGATATGAGGGCCAGGCTCTGGTCAATCTTTGCGAGTGCGGACGCCCGCTTCTCGCCCGATACCGTCTGGAAGAAGCCGCCAAGACGTTGGATAAATCTCATCTACAAGGCAACACGCTATGGCGATACCACGCGATGTTGCCCGTCCAGGGTCCAGAAGGAATCGTTTCGTTGGGCGAAGGGGGAACACCTTTGCTTGAAGTTAAACGTCTCGCCCGACAAATTGGACTCAAGAACTTGTTCATCAAAGATGAATCGGTTAATCCTTCAGCGTCGTTCAAGGCTAGAGGAATTGCTTTAGCAATATCGAGAGCAGTTGAACTGGGAGTTACGAAAATTGCGATCCCATCAGCGGGAAATGCCGGTGGTGCCGCGGCAGCTTATGCCGCCAGAGCCGGAATTGAGTGCTTTGTATTCATGCCGTGCGATGTACCCAAGACGTTCATCATCGAGTGCGAAATGCATGGAGCCCATGTTGAGTTGGTAGATGGACTGATTTCAGACTGCGGCAAGCTTGTTGCGGCAGGCAAAGAAGCCAACGGCTGGTTTGATTTTTCAACACTCAAAGAACCTTACCGGGTTGAAGGCAAAAAGACCTTGGGTTACGAGCTTGCGGAGCAATGTGATTGGGTCTTACCAGATGTGATTATTTATCCAACAGGAGGAGGAACGGGACTTATAGGAATGTGGAAAGCATTCGATGAAATGGAAGCATTAGGTTGGATTGGCTCTGCTCGTCCTCGGATGGTCTCAGTCCAGGCAGAAGGCTGTGCGCCAATGGCTAGGGCATTTCATAGCGGGGAGGTAACTGCGGAACCATGGGTTGGCGCAGCGACAATAGCAGCTGGACTCCGGGTCCCAGGAGGAGTTGGCGATCGGCTCATTTTGGAAGTCTTAAGGACTAGTCGCGGAATGGCAGTGACGGTTAGCGATCAGGAACTTGTCGCTTGCGCAAGGACTATTGGAAAGGTTGAAGGGATCTTTGCAAGTCCGGAAGGCGGGGCGACGCTTTCGGCGTTGCAAAAGTTGATTGGGCAAGGTTGGATAGATCGAAATGAAAAAGTTGTGTTGTTTAATACTGGAAGCGGTCTGAAATACCTAAATTGCTTCGAATGACTTCACGATTGTTACCTAAATCCACTTCCTGACGTTTACTTTTAGCTTTACCGATTTTCTTCTTCGATCAACGGTTACGATACCTTCTTTATTTTTGGAGGAAAGGATGATTTGCTTCATAGACTCAATTGTTGAAACTTTGGTGCCACTAACCGATTGAACAACGTCTCCTTTTTGGAATCCCCACGAGTGAGGAGGAGTTCCGCCTTGGACTTCATAGATTCGATTTGACTGAGTAGGATCGGCTAGAAAACCGAAAACGTAGCCGGTTGAATCCACATCGAATGCTAGACGGGCCAGTAGCTTGAAACCACCTGCAAATCGCTTCCGAGAAAGTCGGTCTGGCTCGCCTGGAAACCATCCCTTTTGAATTGGGTTCGCGATAATTTTTGCCGTTAGGAGGGAGCCGAGCAATCGGACAACATTGGTTCCGGTTTCCGATTTGAGGTCTACTATTTGATTGGGGTTGACTTCGGTAAGCCTAAATGCCAGCACAAACTTCGACACTTCGGATTCGAGGTTCTTGCTCTTCCGATTCTGGGAGCAAGAATCGAGTTTTTCGCCGCATAACGTTGCCATCTTGATGACTTCACTGAAATAGCCGATATGGTAATCATCCCAAGAATTGCTGGTATTCGATGAAAGTACCGAGTCAAGAATATCGGACGATACTTTCAAGTTGATTTCAGCCTCGGTGAAAAGCGGGCTTAGCTTGCGGAACTTACCACGAGTTACTTCTTCAGTCTCAACCTGCATCAAGGTGGCAAAGCTCCAGAGCCGATTCATCGCTTCGGCAAAGGAAAAGTAAGTCTTTGAGAGAGTTCTTCCTGCTTTTGGAGTTGGACTTGATTTGACATTCACCCAAGGCTGAGTTGGCAACGAACTGTCCAGACCTCGGACATTAACGGATGCAATGGCAAAATTCAATCCATCAGTATTTTTTAAGCCATAGGAAACTACGCCAAGAACTTCTGAATTTGAATTGAGAACTGGACCGCCGCTGTTTCCTTGGTTAGAAGGGGCTGAATATTGGTAGAGTTTGACTCCATTGACGGTTCTGACCTGACTTACGATTCCATCTGTTATCGAAAAATCTAAACCTTCGGGAGCGCCTAGAACGTAAGCTTTTGATCCAATTTCTGGATCGAGCTTTACGAGATCGAGCATCGGACGGTCGGCAACTTTGATCCGAACTAAGGCGATATCACGTTTCTCATCTTTGTCTATTAGTCCTGACACTTCGTACTCTTGACCATCAGAAAATCGGGCAACCGCGGATTCGGCATCGGCGACAACGTGCCATGCAGTTACGGCGACTCCTTCTCGAATTGACAGGAACCCAGTTCCGGTTGCAACGCCTCCACCTTTGATTGAAACAGTCAAGGTCACGACTGATGGAAGGGATTTTTTGAATACAGTTTGAGCATCCTGGGCAAAAGAACTGGGGCAAAGCGCACAAAAAGCCATAAAGCCAATAAACCTAAAGACTCTCAGTAACTTCATGATTCCCTTACTCGACACGCAATCATGCCATACCCCATCATATTGACGTTTCAACTTTAGAGAAGGCACAGAAAATATTCTTGCGAAACTATAGTTTGTGATACAAGATAGGAGCAAACCTGCCCACCGATTCGGGCGAGTATTGTTACCCGATATTCTAGAGTGGTATAACGAGCCATGAGGCTCATTCATAAGTTCTTTTGCTTGGTAGCTGCAATATTGACTACTCAAATTGCAGTTGCTCAACCAATTCCATCGAGCACTTCGTGGTCGCTTGCACCGATACGGTATAAGACCAAGCTATTCTTTGGTGGCTTAACCAATAAAGTCATGGAGGTCCGGTCATCATTCGGAGACTCTGGACGAACCGTCCAGCTATACGATCGGTACGAGCAAAATGGTTTTGTATCTGGATCGGTACAAGAGTGGTACCTGATCCCGGCTGGCCGGATCGGCGGAGAAATGACCTATTTCATTTATAACTTTGAATACGAGAAGTATCTTGACGCTCGAACAGACAATGGCTCGGTCACGGTAAGGACCGGTGATAACTCAAATTTTCAACGTTGGTTCCAGTTTGTTACCTATCCAAACGCCGCGCCAGCTTGCACCTATATGAATGTTGAGACTAGCAATGTGCTGACCAGATCTGCGGAGTTTAACGGATCGCCATTTGTGATGAGGACCTTGACATTTGCAACTAATCAAGTGTTTAGGCAGGGAGCACCGCTGAGGTGGTTTCAAACCGAATTTTGGAATGGTCTAAGCTTCCAGTCTTTTCCGTCTGCAACGATCTCCAGCGTTGCCGATCTTGCTTATTCAATTAATGGAGGCATTTACGGCTCATTTAATCTCAATTTGGCGGGAAATGTTAGCTCAGGTCTTCGTCGATGGAATTCATGGCATCCGGATAGCATCGGTTTTGTCTCCAGCAACTCAATTAGTGAGTATGGGATGATTCAAGAAAGGTATAGCGGATTCTATTTAGGATCGTTGGGACCTCAATCTCCGGGAACAGTCATTGGCGCAACCTATCCAGTCGTTCCAATTGGTGAAGGTCGCCAATGTTGGTATGTTTTTAACTCAAAGAACCTTGGCGAATATTTCATCGTCAATGCTGAATATGGATATGCATTGACGGCAAATTCTCCGCTCAGTCCTGGATCTGGAATGTCAACGCAGTTACTGGGAAGTGCTGGAGCGCGGCAACGCTGGCGATTTGACCAGCCGTAAGGAGATTTCTGCGCAAAGTTTCATAACAAAAGGCGACCGTTCTGTGTCGCCATTTGTTGATAGAGAGGTCTTTCCTTTTTCTCGACCTGATTTGTTGGCTTTGACTCTACAAGTCGAGGCTTTCATTTCATTCTTAAACGCATTCTCGGTACGTTTGATTCAAGCGTCTTTGGAATCTTTCTTCCAGCAATATCGAAGAAATGAACCTAGACCCGCAAATTTGAAGCTGGGATCGACGTATTTTTCGATCACGTAGAACATGTAGTAATACCAACGACAGGCTGCCCAGAGCGCGATTCCGAGGAGAGTTAGGTTTTGCCACGACAGATTTTGAATAAGGAGACCGATGGAAGCGATGATCGCAAGAACGAGGAATAGCCATCCTTTTATATGAATTGCTACGGACGATTTTAAGTCACCGAAAAATCTCATGCTAACTTTGATTATACGAGCGATTTTGACGATGCTCCGAGCCCTTCGTGCTATCCCGCCCAGTCGATTTCGATTCCTTTTGCCATCAGAAGTTCCGATAGCTGACCAACATGGCCCTGGATATGCCTCAAATTGACGAATTGGTGTTCAATTTTTGGGACATTTGGATACCAACTGTAGCCCGAAGACTTTGCTTCAAGATTCAGATTCTCGACGGCATTGGGCATCAATTCTACGATGAAATCGATGTACTCGAGGACTTCCTGCTTTGAGTACGGTTCTTCTACTTTTGGATTGTTCCAGAGAATTACACAGTCTTTACGATGCTTGCTCCAAGGTTCAAATGATTTTGAGTTTTGAGCTAAGTACAGGTGCGTGTAATAGGCCGCATGATAGGCGATTCGCCATGTGTTGCGAGGATGGGTGCCCTCCAGCCATAGGTCATCGGGACATCGTTCAACGGCTTGACGAAGCATTTCGAAAGAAGCTTTGTACTGGCGGATAAGACCAGCTTTTACAGAATTCATGGATAAGATTCTACCAAGGCCTTTAGTGCTCCGAATCGAGCCTACTTCTTACAATGTCGGATAGTGATTTGCCCGACACGAGTGGATTCTCGACCCACTCGCGTACCATTACCAACCATTCGATTCGCGCCTTAGTCTCGAGAATTGTTGAGACAGTGGCGAGAACTCCAAAATAGTCCCCAAGTGCTTCGTTTTTTGGAATTAGTTCCTCGCACTTGGTCAGAAAAACGTTCAGCCCTCTGATCGAGTCTTCGATGAAATCAAGTCGACTTTCTTTGTCGACCACGCCCAAGAAAAAGAATCTCAGCCGAACAAGGTCCGCTGAATGAAAGATATCGGGAAGCGGAATTGGTGGCGTGATCCAAGCTTGAAGTGCGGATACGCCAGCCTCTGTAATTTGAATCAGCTTTTCATCATCCTTAACTGGACTTGGGACACTTTCTAAATGCCCGAAACCGAGCAATCGGTTCGCGACAGAATAGGCGGTGCCGGCTCTCGATTTGTAAAAAGAAGATTCAGATGATGATATCTCCTTCATGATCGCGTAAATCGAACACGGGCCTCTTAGCCAAGCAAATCCGAGAACGGTCATTTCGATTGTTGAGAGCTTTCGATCAGTCATTGAGGTTCTCCTTGATTCACTTTACATATTATCTTGAATTTTTTTGGTTTCGGGAACCAACTGAATTTGATCTCCATGTATTACAATTTGTAATAAGGAAACCATATGATACTTGCTGCAACTGTTCTCGCTTCATGCTTGACACTTCAACCAAAACCAAATGTCGACTTGACCCCTGTATTTGAGGGTCTGCCGCGTCGCGGAGGGCTAGGGATTTCCTTTGCACCTATCGCCGCTGACCAAGTGTCTAAACTTGGCTTAAAACCTGGCGAAGGTTTGATGGTGCTGAAATTGGTTCCCGGCCTAACTGGAGAAAAAGCGGGATTCAAAGAAGGCGATATCGTTTTAACTTTTGACAGCAAACCGGTTGCTCCGGGAGTCATTGGTACCCTTGTTCGGGACATGCCGGTGAACCAAATGATCAAGTTTACGGGCTTGCGAGATGGAAAGCCGTTAGAGTGGAGTTCGCCTCTTGTGGAGAAGCCTCGGGATCCAGGCAACAAGAACTATGAAGTGATTTACAGCGACGTTGTGAGTTATGGAAAGCGCATGCGAACCATCATTACCAAGCCGAAAAAGAGCGGCAAGTCGCCAGCACTGTTCTTCATTCAAGGGTTCTCGCCGGTTTCGTATGATTACACCCTGGCTACTGCGACTGGAGATGTTGCGACGATCGATGGTCCGATTCTCAACGACTTTGCCAACAGCGGATTTGTCACTCTGAGAATTGAAAAACCTGGAGTTGGAGACAGTGAAGGCGGTCCATTTGCACCGATGGATTACACAACTGAGCTAGACATCTATCGACAGGCTCTTAAACAGCTAAAGGGACTTGAATCCGTGGACTCAGAAAACGTCTTCATTTTTGGCCACAGCATGGGCGGCGCATTCGGGCCAATGGTCGCGGCAGAAAATCAGGTGAAGGGTCTTGCAATTTATGGAACGGCAACTCGAACTTGGTTTGAGTACCTTTTGGATACCATTCGGTACCAAGGGTTGGTTGGCGGAAACACCTTTGAAGCTG
>JAYUOQ010000084.1:0-14042 GCA_043760685.1 Armatimonadota bacterium
ATTACACTGGTAACTCCCAGCGGCGCATCCTCCTTCGCTCTCGTTCCTCACCTATGGCGGACCTTTAGGACGGAGCTCCCAGTGCCACCCTGAACAAACCAAAACTACCCAGCTCACCCTAGTGACTCGTCGCCTAAGGTAGTGGCTCGCCCTATTGAGACTGGATAGTTACTTCATCTTTGCAAACATCTTTTTGTTAGTCATGGGCTGTAAATTCAATGCGACAAATTTGCCATCAATCCAGTTCTTAACCATTTTGCTCTCATCAACAAAGAATTGGTCGAATGAAGCAAACGGTGGTTCCCGCGGGGCACCTCTAGACATCGAGAAGCCATACGGCACCTCGATATTTTTAGTTTGAACCGTAAATGGTGATCCTGATTTACCTTTGTTTGAATACAAATACCTTATCCAGCCTTCCGTATGAAACACAGGGCTTTTTCCCTCAGTTAACAAAAGCAAATCCAGCTTGGTCATATCAACACCAGAAAGGCTTTCTTCAAAAATACGTCCAAGTATTCCGTTGGAATAATCTTTGGTGTACCGAACATGGTCGGGCCAAATTTGTTCGTACCATTTGGATATGAGTTGCTCTTTGACTGTTGAATTGCAGTTTTTGTACCTCTCTAAAAGAGTGGAGGTCAACTTCAATGCATTTTCGTACTCTTTCTGCCGCCTGAGGCGGGCTCTTTCGGCAACATATGCTGGGGATGGTAGTTCGAGAAGATCGATTTGTAATCCGAGCGAATAGGTGATATAAGTTATAAGGATCATTTTCTACTCCATTGGGCGTACGTCGTGACGATCAAAATTGTAGCATAGGCCAAAATGCTCACAAAACCAGCAACGAGGTATTTTGCAGCTTCTTAGTGGTTTGCAGCATCCCCATTGGTCTTCGAGATGACCTTCGCCATTTTCGCTTGAGCTACCGCCTTCACTCATAAGGTGTTCGGTTGACCACGGGGTGGGCGGAGTAGTTTTAGCAGAGAGATGCTTGAGCCGGGTGGCATGGTTTCCAGCCTTCGTCAAGGCACTTCGAATGACATAAGAGACCTCTGCAGAGCTGAGAGTTAACCATGAGAAACGGCTTTGCAAGCTAACCACTCTTGTCATTCTAACTCAACATCAGCCATGAATTAGCACTCAATGTCACCTGTCAGACCTTGAAATGTTTTCCCATACTTACAATTCGGTCTCACTGACAACTAACAACTTCCTCCTACGCGCAATCCTCCTTCGTCAAGGCACTACGGTGGACAGGAGCGCTACGGCGGACAGGTCTTAGGGGTCGCTGTCAGTGCCACCCGGAATCTCCTTATTGACCGTTAGTCGTCTATATTTAAACACTGCTTACTCCCAGCTAGCGCAGACGTCGTAAAACAGTGCCACAAAAGATAACTCAGGCAACGAAGTGGCTGGCCCAGATTTTTTGGCAAAAAAAGTCCCTGGTGGCTTCTGCCACCAGGGACCAATTTAGTCAACTTTGAGCGTTAGATCTTCTTGGCTGATCTTCTTCTAAGAGCAATAAGCGCTCCAAGACCAAGGACTGCCAAAGTGGATGGCTCTGGAACAGATTGAACGGTTCCTTTAACCAAGAATGGCATGTCTTGTGCCGTTGTTTGAGTGCCAGCGGTACTTGCATCAATGATATTAGTCCATGCTGTGCCGTTGAATTGCTTGGCATTTGCACCGGCTGTACCAAGAGCACCAGCGTGTGTCGTGGTAGGAGCAAATGACGCACCAGCATTTATCGTGGTCATTTGGTAATCAATCCAATAAGTACCGGCGGTCAAAGTTGTTGTGACCGCAAAGTTTGATTCCCAAACTCGACGAGTTATGGTATTTGCACTTGCAGTACCATTAAAAATTCGAAAAACGTTTGCATTTCCAACTGAAGTGTTGATTGAATCAGTTGCACCTGTCCAGATTGCCGTGGTGATGATCGAACTTGTGGTAAGGCTAGGGTCACCGTTCCAGATGTTCATGCTTCCACCACTATACGGCATGCCAGTTGATCCAGTTTGGTAGGAAAAAATACTAAAACCCGTTACGTCCCATGCATTTCCAGTGATTGTGAAATCGTCTGCCAAGCGAAAAGCTGGTGTAATGGTTGAACCAGCGTTCGTGTTCGTAAACGTACCGTTAGTTTGAACTTCGGACCACATACCACCAGAAGGCGCTGCAACTGCGTTTGAAGCAACAGCAACTGCGTTTAGCTGAGCAATCGCAGTGTTGCTAGATTGATTGCTATAGAGAAATTGTGCGTTAGCCGCAGATACCATTGAAATGGCACCAATTAAAATCGTTATTTTTTTCATCTTTAAACCCTCAAGAGATTGGATCAACCTCCATCTCCAAAAAAAATTGAAGCAAAAGACCAACCCAAGCAGTAGTTTAACCTAACAAATCACTTTAGGTATTTGAATCTGTTATCCTTAACCGATTTTCTTCACAACTAGTACTTTTGACAGGTCAAAAGTATAATGTGCTCGCTGCATTACGTCGATTCCATAACATATTGACGAAAGAAAATTGCCCCTGATAGATCATCAGGGGCAATTTCTTTGACAATGCTTAGCTTTGTCGGTTTCGGTGCTCTCGAATGAACGCGGGGATGTCCAGGTCGGTTTCATCGAACAAATCAGCCGCTTCTTGTTGCTTTCGTTCAAACATTCGTTCTTTTGCCGCTGCAACTACGTCTGCGCTGGTGACCGCAGGAATTTCTGGTTCAACGGTCGAAGCTGAAGGAGTTATTGGGCCACTTGATCTTTCGGTCGCTACCGTGACTCTTGAAGGAATAGCCGGCTCTTCACTCTTGGCGGAAACCTTCTCCGTTGTTGAATACGGATTGAATTCAGTTGCCAGAACGGTGATTCGGACAGTTTGCTCAAGCGAGGAGTCGACTACGGTGCCAAAGATGATATTGACCTCTTCTTGGTCACAAAGCGATTGGATGTATTCCATTGCCTCGCTTGTTTCGGCAAGCGTCAGGTCATCACTGCTCGTGATATTGACAAGCAGTCCCTTTGCTCCGTGGATCGTTTGCTCAAGCAGTGGCGAACTAGTTGCTCCTTGGGCCGCTTGTAAGGCTCTGTGCTCGCCTACGCCGTATCCAATGCCCATCAGCGCCGGACCGGCATCTTTCATGATTGCGCGAACGTCAGCGAAGTCAACGTTGATTTGACCAGGGATCGTAATAATGTCTGAAATTCCCTGAACGCCTTGTCGGAGAACATCATCGGCAACTCGGAAGGCTTCGCTAAGAGTGGTCTTCTTTTCGACAACATTGAGAAGTTTGTCGTTGGGAATCGTAATGATGGTATCGCATCGTCCCATGAGGGAAGTGACGCCAGCATCCGCAAGTCTTTCGCGCTTTGGACCTTCAAATCTGAATGGTCGAGTTACAACTCCAACCGTTAGGGCACCAAGCTCTTGAGCAATTTCTGCCACAACAGGAGCCGCACCGGTACCGGTTCCACCGCCCATTCCGGCAGTGATGAAAACCATGTCTGCGCCATCTAGAGCTTTGCGAATATCGCTCTTGCTTTCTTCGGCCGCAATTTTGCCTTGTTCGGGGTTTCCGCCCGCACCTAGACCACGAGTTGAGTTGACACCGAGTTGAACTTTTTTAGTTGCACTACTCAGGTCAAGCACTTGAACATCCGTGTTCATAGCAATGAATTCGACACCTTTGATGCCACTTTCGATCATACGTTCGACGGCATTTCCACCACCGCCGCCTACGCCAACCACTTTTATTACAGCGTTTCCAGTCACACAATCACCCTACGTTCTAAAACTAGAACGAATCTACATGATAGCAAGTTTCTTATGTGGAAAACTTGTGGACAAATGTGGATAACATTCAATTTTTGCCACTAAACATCGACCAAAGACCTTTTGCACGATCCTGCCAACTGTCAGATTTACTAATTGGAGATAAGTCTTCGGATGTTTGAAGAAGAAAACTGGTGCCACCAATTGCGGCAGCTAAGCCAATTTGAGGCTTACCATTTTTGATGTTTGGTTCAATAACCCGCACGGCCATTCCATTCATCGCGGCCGCAAATAGCTCCTTAGATCGCGGGAGTTGAGTTGCACCGCCGGTTAAAATGACGCCAGCTTCAAGAACTCCTCCGTATCCAGATTTCTCCACAGTCTGGCGGATCAGTTTTGCAACTTCCTTCATTCTGCTTTCGATGATTTCGCAAAGTACTTTTCTTTGCATCGGTCGTGCTGTCGGTTGACCTAGCTGGTGGACCTCAATCGCTTCTTTATCGCTGATACCCTCGGCGAAAGCCGATCCATATCCGATCTTAAGTCTCTCTGCCTCATCAAAATCGCAGTTCAGCAATTGACTGAGGTCGTTAGTAACGTTGCTTCCGCCAACGGGTATGCAAGCGGCATAAGCCATTGCCCCGTTCACAAAAATTGAAACATCGGTGGTAGTTGCGCCCATGTCGACAACAACAGTTCCTTTGTCAAGGTCAGACTGCCCAAGAACACCGAGGCCTGAGGCGAGCGGTCCAAAAATAAATTGATCCACTTCCCTTCCGGTCATTTTCACTGCCTCCTCAAAGTTCTTCACGTGATTAGATAGTCCAGTCACCATGTAACTAATAACTTCAAGTTTTGCACCGCTCTTACCTACGGGCTTTGCAACACTTCTGACCTCGTCGACTCTGAATTCTCGTGGAATAGTCTGAATTAGGACTCGATCAGGAGGAAATATTCCTGACTTACTGTGATTCACAACTTCCATCACGTCCTGATTAGTGATGGCTCGATTCTTTGGAATGATTGGTTTGAATCCTTGTACCGATGATCCTTCAATTTGGGGACCAGAGATAATCAGCGTTATCTCAGTAATCTCGTCCTTGCCAACATCTTGAGCAAGGTGCCTCAGGGCTGCATCAACAGATCGCGAAGCCGATTCCAGATCGACAATTGCACCTTTTTTAACACCACGACAATCCACGGTAACCATGCCATGAATTTCAATATTTTGATTTTCGCCGATCTCAGCGGCAATAGCGACGACCTTGGTCGAGCCAATATCTACAACAGTAACCACTTTGTTGATTACTCTACACCCTCAACCGTGCTTAGAGCGCTGGTTTGGGCACTTTCTTTTAGGGCAGCTTCTTCTTGAACTCGACGTTTTCGCCGGGAAACCATGTCCGTATAAGCCTGAATCAAGTATCGACGAATGATACTCAGGTTGTTGAAAATCCTCATGCCCATGACAAGATTGACCACGACAAGCAAGTCAATTCCAATGTTGTCTCCAAGCTTGGCGATTCCGAAAGCAATGGCTATGTTGGTAATAAATCCAGTAATGAAAACATCATTTTGGAACTTGCCTTCGTATCCCGATCGGATTCCGCCAAGGACCGTATCGAGTCCGGCGAGACAGGCAACTGCCAAATATCTAATGCCAAGGCCCTGGGCGTGCACTCCCATTTTCATCGCAACGAAAACTCCAATTGCAAAAAATATAATGGGAACGAGGATCATTTGGTAGTTGCCTTGGGTACAACCCCAGACTTAATCGAAGTGGCCCCAAGGTAAGCCGGTACTCGAATCGACTTTTCCTTGGTCACTTGAATCATTTGAGGACTCGCCCCAACAAGTTCGGACATCACACCACCTGCCATCGTGAAAGCGTTGTACAGAAGGTCTTCTTTTCCAATCGCCAAAATAGTGAAAGGACTCGTTACGCGATACCCATCCACAAGAACCGTGGTCCCTGCACATCGAATATTACTTGATGAAATCAATCTTTGCCCATTGACAGACACGGCTTCAGCACCTGAATTAAACAGTTCATTGGTTACTCGAAGAACGTCAACATCATGGATGAGTTCATCAGTGACTGGCATCAGACCCGCCTTCGGATTATCTCGAAGGGTGACTTTAATCCCTGGTCCTTCAAGCTCTGTCAAACCCGCAAATATTTTTACATCCTGCAACTGATCGTTAAGGGCGCCCGAGCCGATATTTTTTGCTGCAACTATTTTCTCAAGCGAGGTGGCTCGCTTGCGAAGAGAATCAACCTCACTTTGTAAATTGCGGTACTTGTCAAGGTCAATGACGTCCAATGAAACACGTAATTTTTGACCGTTGTTTAAATAGGTATAAACCGAATCGCGATTTTCGCTGGTTAGCCACGATGCGAACATCATAAACCCTAAGATAGCGGACAAAGCGCTGACGGGCAAAACCCACTTCTCGTTATGAATTTTTACAAACGGATTAACCACTTTATTTTTTCCTTGGCGTTGCATCTAACCGACTGGGAACCATCAAATTTATAACCTTGTTTTCAACTAACAAATTTGGATTGTCTTCAAGAGCTTTCTTGAGGTTTTTGATTTTCAAAGGCATTTGTTCGTAACTTCCCAATTCTACGATCCCATCACTTATATTTAAGCACAACCCGCCGGTTTCTTGAACCTCAATTTCAACTGGTTTGCCTCCGATCAAAGTTCCGGGCAGGTTTGTATCGGTAATTTTTGCCAATTCGGCAATTTCCCTAAAATTTATTACGCCCGAAAGAGCAAAAACGGTGACCTTAATTTTGCTTTGCAAGAGGATTCTTGGATAGGTGCCTTTTTCTTCGGCATCAACAAACACGACCCCGTTTTCATCGAGAAAGGTTTGATTTGAGCCAGCGATCGAAGCAACTGGTTTCCGGTACTTAAGTATCAATCGAGCAATTCCAAATACATTTCGTCGAAAATCGGCTTCAAGCACCCTCGACTCGTTCATAAATGGATTTTCGACGACCCTCGGATCAACTTTTAACGCGGGAATTCCTTTAATATCTTCAGCAATTCGATTCAACCTGAGCCTTTCGGAATTTCGCACACCATCTAGATTGATGCTCCGAATAGCCGTGATTTTTGAATTGAAGCTTGCATAGATGACATTAACGATCAGCAAAAGTACAAATATTGCACCCCAATTGAGACGCTTTCTCCCTCGCAATTTCTTTCGCCTTATTCTAGGTTTTGGCTCCATGTCGGCTTATGGCATCCTCAACAATCCTTTTGCACAGGTCCTCAAATGAAATTCCAGCGGCAGCAGCAGAATTTGGTAAAAGCGAAGTGGTCGTCATGCCGGGGAGAGTATTGATTTCTAGGACGAAAATCTCTTGCCCCCTCACAATCATGTCGGTTCGGCTTGCTCCCGCGCAACCAAGCGTTTGGTGCGCGAGTAATGCAATTCGTTTGGCTTCTTCAAGCAATTCGTGTGGCAAACGAGCCGGAACAATTTCTGTTGTAGCGCCAACGGTATATTTGTTGGCGAAATCGTATTCGCCGTCATTGGGGCTAATCTCAACGGGCAAGAGTGCTTCGTTACATAAGACTGGAACCGAGATTTCCATGCCTTCTACCCATTCTTCAATGAGTGCTCCACCAGGATACTGAAGTGCTTTTCGAAGTCCTTCTTTCAATTCTTTGTCTGTATGAGCAAACGAAAGTCCAACGGTACTCCCTTCTTGGTTTGGCTTGACAACAGCAGGAACTGCCACGGTAATTTCATCTTGAATCGACTCTACAAGCTGACCCTTTGGTACTCGAATACCTACGGAGGACAAAAGTTTCTTAGTCCTGTCCTTATCCATTGCTAGGGCACTCGACAAAATATTCGAGCCAGTGTACGGAATGTGCAAAAGCTCGAAGAGCCCTTGAATTGCGCCATCTTCGGCGTGGGTTCCATGCACGGCTAAAAATGCCAAGTCTGGCCGAATCGAACCGGTAAATTCAAGCAAACTCCCCTTTCGTAATAACAGATTCGTTACATCGTATTTTTGAACGTCATATCCGGATTTCTCTAAGGCCTTAGCAATACAGTTACCGCTCAAAATCGAAACTTCGCGCTCGCTGCTATCGCCACCATAAATGACGGCGATGGACAAATTGGGCCGCATGTCGCGTTCAATTTCTCGAATCAATTCGGGAGGAAATTCGTGGATATTGCCAGCACCCATACCACAAACGACATCACCAGTTTTCAAAGCCGCTTTGACAATTCTTGGCAGTAAGTGTCGGCTTGGAACGTACTGCATCGGAACGTTAAGATTTTGGGCAATTCGAACACTACTGACACCAGGAATCGGAGCTTCCCTTGCCGGGTAGATGTCGGTTACGTATACGAAATCTGCGTCATCCAATGCTTTGGGGAATTCTTTCAGATGCTCAAGAGTTCGGGAATAGAGGTGCGGCTGAAAAATGACAATGACCCTACGGTCCGGATACTTCTGGCGAAGGGCTTGAATAGATGCGGAAATCTCGGAAGGATGATGTGCGTAGTCGTCAACAACTGCAATTGGACCATCGAGCAGCACTTGAAGCCTACGCTCGGCTCCATTGAATCGGGCGATCCCCATTTCGACCATCCCAAGATCAACAACAAAATCTTCATTGTTAAGCAACGAAGCCGCCGCCAAGGCACCGGTTGCATTCATCCGGTTGTGATCCCCGGGTAGGTTTAGGCTTAGAGCTCTACCGGCATCCGTGTTTTTGGCGTCAATTCCCATTTCGAATTTGTTCGAAATCTGTTGTAGCCAAGTGTCACTAAGCCCGTAAGGCATACACCGCACGTCGGTCAGTTCAGCGACTTCAGCAGCCCCCCGATCATCGGCGCAGTAAACCAAGCCACCGGACGGAGGAATCTTGCTTACAAATCGAACCATGCTATCGCGCAAGTTTTCGTAAGTTCCGTGGTAATCAAGATGATCCGGTTCCAAGTTGGTCAGAAGGACAATGAAGGGATTAATATCAACGTAAGCTTCGTAGGCTTCGCAAGCTTCTACGACGGCATATTCGCCTTTGCCCTCTCTTATTGGTCCGTTCCAATCAATGACGGCCGCACCAACCACAACTAAGGGATCTAAACCCGCGGCTATGAGCCCCGCACCAAGCATCCCAGTAGTCGTCGTCTTGCCATGGGTACCGGTGACCGCTATCACTTTGTAAGGCTTCAATAGCCATCCCAGTGCCTGAGATCTTCTAAAGACTTGAATTCCTATCTTTCGAGCTTCGGCAACTTCGGGAGAGTTTTCAATGTCTACGGCATCAGTCACGATCAAGGCGACTTTTTCTGGTCGCTGAGCAAATGCAAAGACGGGTATTCCAGAGTGACCTATAGAGACATCATGACCTTCGTCGGAAAGTCTTGTAGTTTCTTGAGAAGAAACGGCATCGGTGCCGGCAACGGCAAATCCACGGTGAGACAACATTCTTGCAAGCGCGCTCATGCCCGCACCGCCAATTCCTACGAGGAAAAAGGCACGACAAGGGTCTAATGCCTCCGATGGTGCAAACGATGATTCGATTTCGCTTCGCCTCCGCATAATATGTTTAGATTGCCGCGTTCTTGACTGCAGACCAAATTCGGAATGTCGCGTCGGGCATATCCCATTCTGACAGAGCCAGAGCAGCAGTTTCTCGCTTGTCTTTGTCTTTCAACCAAACATTGATTTGACTTGCGAGTTCTTCCACGGTGCAAGTTTCTTGATTGACTAAAGTTGAGGCACCAATTGATTCAAATTCTTGAGCATTTCTGAACTGATGATTGTCTGCCGAAGTTGGAAGTGGAACCAATATTGATGGCATTCTTGCCATCGCAAATTCGCTAACAGTACTTCCACTTCGGGCGATCGCCAATGTTCCAGTTTGGTAAGCCATGGACATCACGTCTGACTCAAAATACGGTCGCATGTCGTATCGATCCTCAATTCCCGAAATAAGATGGGTCGAGTTGCCATATTGAGATTTGCCAGTGGAATGGAGAACTCTGATGTTCGGCAATTGGCGAGCGGCTTGCGGAACCATTTCGTTCAAAAACTTAGCACCGCCAGATCCGCCAAGAACGACAATCAGGTTTTCTTCCGGTCTTCGATTTGAGATTGCAGTTCTGAGTTCTGCACGGACTGGATGACCGGTCCGAATCACTGATCTTCCTAATATCTGCTCAGTCGCACGGAAGGTCGACGTTACAACTTTTGCGTAATTCGCAAACATTCGGAGGGATCTTCCAGGAACTGTGTCACATGCATGGATCGCAAGTGGAATGCCGAGAGACTTGGCTGCTTTCATCACCGGCGCGGAACTATATCCACCGGTAGAAAATACGACGTCTGGCTTCATTGCCGCCATCATCCTCTTTGCGGCTACCGAGGCGCGAAGTAGCTTAGCAAGGGCGATAGCTCCGGCCAATGATTTGTAGCTGTACACCGGAACGGAGTCGAATCCTTGGAATCGATAGCCTCGATCTTCACAGACTTGACCTTCCATTCCTCGATGAGAACCGAAGTAGACCAGATCTGCTTCTTCTTGAGCTAAGGCAGCAATCTCAAGTGCGGGATAGACGTGACCGCCGGTTCCACCGCCGGTTATGATTACTCTCAGTTACAACCTCCTTGGTTGGTTCTTTGGCGACGGACAATCGGTCGCAAATGCCGAGGGCAATCCAAATTGCAATTAGGCTTGATCCTCCGGCAGAAATAAAGGGAAATGGAATTCCGATACTTGGAAGTGTCGCGTTTGCCATCATCAGGTTTGTACAAGCCTGGATCGCGATCCACCACGCGGTTCCGCTCAAAACTAATACTTTGAAACGATCTTTCATTTGCTTTGCGGTAATTAGTAATTTGAAGGAAATTCCACCGACGAGAAGCAAACAAATTGCAGGACCCCAAAATCCACATTCCTCGCCTACCGTCGCCATTACGTAGTCGCTTGTGGTGGCTGGCAATAAATACTTCGCCCTCCCACTGCCAAATCCAACGCCAACCAGCTTGCCACTAACCATAGCCAATTCACTGTTGATAGGCTGGTAGGTTTCGTTGTTGATGTATTCGCGCTCCCATCGGGCTGGATGAACGAGAAACCGCTTGACGCGATAGGGTTCCTTCATCACAAAAGCTCCTAGCCCAAGCGTAAGAACAAGGCCAATTGTAATCACGGACTTTGCGGTAACTGGCGCAGTCAGAAAGAGCGCGACTGACGTGGTTAATATTACGCAAGCCGTACCGAGATCCTTTTCCATTTCCACCATCACAATTGCAATGAGGATGACAAATGCGGGCCACAACCTTTCCAATTTCGGCACGAGAACCTGATTTACCCAGCCTTTTTGCTTTTTACGCTTTTCCCATGTTGCTTGCCAAGGCTCTTTAGTCGCCAAGGCATAGGCAAGGTAAATGATAGCGGCAAACTTCATGAACTCGGCTGGCTGGAGCTTTAGTGCGTCGACACCTAGCCATCGCTTAGCGCCATTCTGAGATATTCCGACAAGTTCGACAAGAACAAGGCTAAAGAGGGAGCCAACCATGATCCAAGGGGCCAATGCTTTCAGCTTTTCGACACTTACTTTTCTTACAAAAGCGTATCCAATAATGCCGGCAACGAGCATGAAAATCTGAGTTATAAATGGCTTCGGAATGAGTTGTCCGGCCTTCATGCTTTGGGCGTATCCAGCATCTAAGATGAATACAAGACCAAGGATGCTGGCTGCAAAGGCTAACCAGAACAGGCTGGTATCTGTTTGTGTTCGATTCCGTTCGTTATTCATTCCGTCCAATCCGTGACGTATGTACGAAAGACGTCGCCACGGTGTCGGAAATCTCGGAATTGATCAGTGCTTGCACAGCCTGGTGCGAGCATCACGATTTCACCTTCCTTGGCTCCATTCGTTGCGGCGTCAAACGCCTCCTTCATGGTACACCAAACCTGGTAATTTCCACCTAATTCTTGATTAATTTGTTCGGCATCCTTACCAAAAAGTTGAACATCAATACTGCTCGAATCGAAGAAATCTTTCAGTCCAGCAAAAGTCAGGTCTTTGTTGACTCCTCCGATCAGGACGTGAACCTTTGTTGGGATGGATTGTAGTGAAGCCCTTACTGCTGCCGGGTTGGTACACATCGAGTTATTGATGAAGGTAATTCCTTGCTTTTTGGCAACAAATTCCATTCTATGGGTCAACCCTTCGAAGTTCTTGAGAGCATCGAGAATTTTGTCTTCAGACCCGCTTGGACAAACTGATTGCGCTAAAGTCGCGGCAATACCGATGTTCATCATGTTGTGGTCCCCAAGCACCTTGAACTCATCTG
Source organism: Armatimonadota bacterium (assembly GCA_043760685.1). GTDB lineage: Bacteria > Armatimonadota > Fimbriimonadia > Fimbriimonadales > Fimbriimonadaceae > Fimbriimonas. The sequence goes on from JAYUOQ010000084.1 coordinate 12,125, forward strand.
CCTTATGCTGCTTACCAAAGATGTGGAGAATCCGATTTTCATAATAGAAATCTGCAAAGCTATTTCGGAATTCTTGGGTCTTTGCTTTTGTGTTAACCACGGTACCGGAAGGGAAAACAGCAAGATCAGTTTCATCCATTGCCCGGAATATCTTAAGCTTTGAACCAACATATTGTTCAAATGAATCATATCGATCAAGATGATCACTTGCTAACGATGTGATCGCTGCCGCCTTTGGCTTGAATTCTTTGACCCATTCGAGTTGGAACGAGCTTATTTCGGCGACCAAGACTTGGTCTTTGGTTGAATTCAGTGCAGCGGTAGTTAAGGGTTGCTCGGGAAGACCAGATCCGAAGATGTTGCCGCACAATATAGCATCCTTTCCGGCGGCTCGGATTGCAATGGTAGTCATGGCAACGGTCGTACTTTTGCCGTTGGTGCCAGTGATTGCGATGATTGGGGCTTTGGAGATTCGGTAGGCGAATTCTATCTCACTAATGACCTCAGTGCCTTCAGCAGTTAAAGACTGAAGCGCGGGATGCCGGTGGTCAATCGCCGGGTTTGCAACAACGTATTCAACGTCGAGAGTAAGTGGAAATGACTCGCCGAGGACGAGTTGTGCCCCGAATTCCTCTGCTTCCTTGATGAGTTCAGGCTTGGAGATTTTATCTCTCGGGTTTTCATCGTAAACGATGGCTTGCTTTCCGAGTCTCTGGAGGGCTTCGGCGACTGCGAGACCGCTACGTCCGAGTCCGAAGATGGCTACATTCATTTTACGAACATGATGGTGATTGCGGCCATCGAGAAGATGAGTTGTAGGAGGGCAAAGACGAAGACGACGCGAGTCTCGGGCCATCCCGCTTTCTCGAATGCGTGATGGATTGGGGTGTACGGGAAGATTTTCTTCTTTCTTAGCTTAACCGAGGCGATTTGGAGAGGGACGGGGACAAGCTCGGCGACCATCATAAGCGACCAGACCCCGAGCGCGACGTAGATATTCATACCAAATTTGATATGGGTAAAGGAGTTTAGGTGTAGATTTTTTTGAGCCTGTTCGGGAGTACAAAGGAACCAGAATCCTCCCAGGAACGCGCCAATTGGCAATGAACCAACGTCACCCATAAACACCTTCGCTTTGGGTGCATTCCAATAGAGGAAGGGTAATACTGCACCAAGGAAGAGGAAAATAATTGGGTTCATATTCGCTTCTCCTCCGCGAGTTATGATTCCGGTGATTCCAATCATTCCGATTAGCAGACCAAGGAGCAAAGTTCCCGAAAGTCCATCTAACCCATCGCTAAAGTTGTAGGCATTAGCAAAAAAGAGGATGACGAAAACCCCAAACGCAAGTGTCATCGGTGATCCAAATCCGGCTAGCCACAAAGGTATAGTCGCAGCTACGAACTGCATGACTATTTTTTGCTTCCAACCAAGCCCTCGTTTTCCTGGCATCATTCTTGGAATGACATAGTCATCGACGAATCCAATAATCGCAAACAGTATGATCAAGATCGCCATTGGGAAAATTGATCCACCCCACCATTCGATGAAGGGCATGGCACCAAGAACGCCAGCAAGGATTATTAATCCACCCATTGTCGGCGTACCTTGCTTCACCTGATGCCCCTCCGGTGCAAACTGCGAAACGGTCTGCTTCGACTTCATCAAAGCTAGAAGCTTCATGATCGGAAGCGATAAGACTCCACTAATAATTAGTGCTAACCAAAAGGCTTTAAAATCTTCTGCCGAAAGATTGAAATTCAAAACGCTTGCTCCATTTCCAATGCTCTGCTTCCTTTTACCAAAACCGTGTCGCCTTGCTTTACAAAACTTAACTTCGATTTGAGTTCATCGAGTGTTGAAATGCGTTCGAAGCGACCTGAATCGCCGCCGCGCTTGGTGTATTCCAGCTCGATGT
>JAYUOQ010000085.1:0-2002 GCA_043760685.1 Armatimonadota bacterium
TGAGGCCATAGTTAGGGTCACTTGAAGGCAACTGGACGACGGGCATTGCGACATCGAGTTCGGTAATCATGAACTTCAGCCCGGCATCGCGAACCCTCTGGATTGTTTGGTAGTATCCATCGCCGGGAGTTGGGACATCGGTTACTGACCGGTGATATTGAAAACCTACTCCGTGAATTGGGGTGCCTTTCGATTTTAGATAGGTAATGAGGGCAAACATATCGTTCGCCTTTCGTCCGCCATTTTCGATGTTGTAGTCATTGTAATACAGCTTGCAATTGGGATCGGTTTGGTAGGCAAACTTGAACGCGTAATAGATGAAATCTGCTCCGAGCTTTCGGTACCAAAAGGAGTCGCGAAGGTTATAGGGTCGACTATTGGGGGAGTCGTCGATCGCTTCGTTCACGACATCCCACATCGCGATTCTGCCCTCATAATGTCCAACGACTCGGTTGATGTAAAACTGCAATAAGTTGAGGGACTGCTTTTTAGTCAGACTGCTTTCCATGGCGAGTAGCCAAGCGGGAATGGTGTATCCGCCGTCGCTGGCGTAGACCAGAACGTGGCCCCTGACCTTGATGTTGTTTGCGGTTGCCCAATTGATGAGGGAGTCGGACTTGGTGAAGTCAATCTCTTTGAGCGACTTCCAGAGTGCTGGTGGCTTAAGATCATTTTCAGGCTCCAGCATGTTGAAATTTGAAATGATCGATTGGCGATACTTTCCGCCGTCGACATTGTTGGTTACCAAATCGCTGGCAACCGCGGCACCGAAATTAATGGGGATCTGATCGGCGAGCGCTCGAAGACCTGAGCCTTGGGGTGTGGTTATGATCGTGATTCCGAGGAGCCCTGCACTAAACATCAGTAACGCCATTCTACCGGAGCAAATCCTTGAAACATTTTGTCGCTTCGCTCGGATTGTAGCAATCCAATATTTGAGCAAGCTCAGATTCTCAGCTTGCTTAGGGACCGGTTAAGTATGGCGCGGCAGAGCCTGCCTGAATTAGTTACTCACTTCGTTCGATCGACTCATCCAATTCGCCTCATATTTCTAATCCTCTTTTTCGTTAGGCTCATTGGCTTCTCTTACCCTCGCGCGCAGATGCCCTTGAGGCATCTGCTTCGCAGGGAACCTCAGAGAAGCATCTCACTTTGCTCGGGTTTAAGAGAGACAATCGTATGCATAAACTCAAAAAAATCATACTCTGGATAGGCGATTCAAAATAGGAAAAGGAAATTTAGGGCTGCGGGTCGAAAACGAAGTTGCCCCACTGGTCCCACGGATTCTCGTACGTGTTAAAGGGGTCGCTGAGGTCAACGATTCGCTGCCGATCGATTTGGGCAAAGTTCCAGTCGAAGGCATAGATTGGGCTCCCCTTCTTCTTGGAGATCATTTCGACTAGCTTGCCTCTTCCCTTCGCTCTCGTATCCTGCGGCGGGTCGGTTTGAGCGAGCATGATCTCGACCTCTTTGGTCAGTCGCTGAGGAGTTAGGCCGTAAAAGAGCGATTGAGCTGGGTCTATGTTGTGGTATTCGAGGTCAACCGAGTGAAGAGCTTCGTCACTCCAGTCGGTCTTTTCTTCGGCGATGTATTGTTCACAGATTTTGCGTTTGGCGACCCAGTCGAGGCGATTATCCATGACGAGTGGATCGCGTTCGAGTTGGTCGAGGGTGGCGCGCCATTCGGCGAGGATCCAGTCGGTTTGCTCGCTTTCACCGGCGAGGCATTCTGCAGCGGCAAGGAACTTGCGTTGGATGGCAAGTGCGTTACTCAGAGTTCCATTGAGCATTTCAACGTCCCAGTTGTACTTCTCGTCGCGAGAGATGTCTCGGATGGCAAGGAGAGGGTTTGCGAGGAGAACGGAAGCGTCGATCAGCCCGGCTTCGCAGACTCGAATGGCGAGAAGAGTGGTACCGACTTTGAGGGCGTAGGCGTATTCATTTTGGTTTGCTTCGCCGAAGAGAATGTGGAGGCGAGTCATGCCGTTTTGGGAGTACATGG
>JAYUOQ010000086.1:0-2001 GCA_043760685.1 Armatimonadota bacterium
CGTGTATTCGTTGAGTACAAACTTGATTGTCCTCGCATCACTTAACAAGGCGCCGCCATTCGGTCCGGTGATGGTTACATTAGAAATGCACTGAGATCGCTCGTAAAATCCTTTCGACAAATAAAGGCCAACGTTAATTGGAACAACGTCGCCGGCCTCGATTCGATCCTTATTCGTCAATCGAATGACCCCATCAATCTTTGGCAGATCTTTTGATTGATTAGAAGAATTGGGACCTCCGCTCAAGCCCGTCTTTCGCCTTAACTGAACATACGCAATCGAACTTGACGTATCAGTATTGGCCGAAAAGCTTACGTTCAGATTCGTCGTATCAAAGTCGGCGCTGGAAATCCGAACATCGAACTTACCACCGTTCGATCGATTAGCCAGCTCATACGGGGTTAATCCGTTACCACTAGAACGCAAAGTGTCTCGCTTCCCTGTTTCACGGTTAACTACTTCAATATTTGCATTAGAAACTGGCTCGTTTCGATCATCACTCATTACCACGAACTGAATGGTAGGGCGACGAGTTGTTCGGAGCTTCAGATCCAGAGAAGTCACGGCTCCTCGACTGCTTACATCAAACGTTCGAGAATCTATACCGCGCTCGTTATGTGAAGCAATGACCAAGTATCTTCCCGGCGACATCATTTTGTCCGAATCGCCATTTCGTCCCGTAAACGTCGACATTTCTGATCGGCGGTTGGCGACCCCAAATGGACCGAAAAACTTCAGTGAGGCACCTTGAATCGGAACCCCGGAGTTGTCCCGAACCATTGTGATAACTCGAACATCGGCTCGATAATGAGCATTTGCGATTCCAATTACGGTAACCACCGTTGCAAGCGTCGAAAGTAATCTAATTTTCATGATTGACCTAGTTTTTTGAACCTAATCACAATATTAGACGACTAATTTGATCTGGAGTATCAAATTCGCGAAAACCCTATAGGACTATTGAGCTATTGGTCGAAAAAGTTACTCCATATAAGCAGGCTGAGGCAGCGGTTTTAAATTCTTAACAATGGCGGCACGCTGCGCCTCTAAAAATGGCGGCAAGGCAATACCCTCGCCCAAGTGACCCGGATCTTCATCACTCGCAAATCCCGGACCATCAGTTGCCAATTCAAACAACACACCACCCGGCTCACGGAAATAAAGGCTATGGAAATAAAAACGGTCTACATATCCAGATGTTCGTATACCGAATGATTCAATTTTTTGCTTAAATGCTAACAGTTCTTCATCATTTTGAACCCGAAAGGCGACATGGTGAACTCCACCAGCTCCAACTTGGCCAAATCCCTCATTGCCCGGTTCCCGAACAATTAGTTCAGAAGAATAGTTATCTCCCTCTACAACAAATCGCGTCCCATCCACATCCTCATAGCCAAGAATCTCGGTCAAAACTTTACGGGTTGAATCCGCATATCGACTTTCTAAGTCCACGCCATGTATTCCTCGAATTGCCACTTCGACAGGAATATTCTTCGTCCAAGGCACGACATCATGAGCCAATCCTGTCGAATCGATCAAAGCAAGATGCTGCCCTTCGCCATCCACAAAAGTAATTCGCTCTCTACCAGCATGATCGGTATTACGCTCAGAGATTACACCACCGTCCTTGAGGCGATTAGACCACCAATCAAGGCTGCCCCCGGGAACTCTGAGAGTCGTCAAACCAACGGTCATGGGTCCAGGGCGGTTTGGCTGAATAGTTGGCCAATCAAAAAAAGTAAGGTCGGAACCAGGAGAGCCGACTTCATCAGCGTAAAACAGATGGTATGCCGACACATCATCCTGATTAACACTCTTCTTAACCAACCGCATTCCAAGGACGCCAGTGTAAAACGCCAAATTTTCAACGATTTTGGCGCTTACCGCCGTAACGTGATGAATTCCAAGTACTTTCATTGACTTATTTTTAATACGCTCATTGCCGCGTTATGTCCCGGAATACCACTCACAGCACCCCCGCGTTTTGCCGACGAACCCGCA
>JAYUOQ010000087.1:0-14028 GCA_043760685.1 Armatimonadota bacterium
GATTAAGGCAATGGCTTCGGCCTTATATTGCTTTTGTGCCTGTTCAACGCGAACAAGTATATTCGCCTTTGCTTGTTTCGATATCTCAACCAGCCCCTGAGCTCTCAGCACATTGAGATACGCCTTTCGAACACCTTGCTTAAGATCGTTTTGAGCGGCGGCTTTGGTATCCACTGAAGCCTGGACTCCAGCTTTTGCTGCTTTCAGGTTTGACTTCCAAATTCCAACGATATCCAATGGCATTGTCAGTTGAGTTGACCAAGTATTGGTATCCAAAGGAGTAAAGGTGATTGTTTGCGTTCCAATCGTTCCCGTTTGAGCGTGACCATATCGCAGATACTGATAGTTCGTCGTTATCTTGGGTCCAAAACTCCCGGCGGCCTCACGAACCTTTTGTTCATTGCTGTAAACCGTTTCTTGAGCGTTCTTTACGGCAAACGAATTCTGTAGGGCCAAAGCTACGGCTTCATCCATGGTGAGGACGTCCGATCCTGGATTAATCATGGACAAGGCAAGTGACAGTGCTTTCAATGTAATCATTCTTCTTCAGCGGCTATTCGAGCCTCAATTCGTTGGACACTAGCAGAAAATTCATCAAGAAAGTCCCGGACTGCATCAATCTTGAAAACCATGAGTCCTTCGTGTATAGGGTGACGCATAAATAGCACTTTGTCTCCTGGTTCAATTCCCAGTTCTTGCCGAGCCTCAGCCGGAACGACGACCTGTCCGCGTTCCCCAATAGTGGCGGAACCAAAGAAGGCCTCATCGAAATTCATACATTTCTTATTCATATCATTTATGTATGAAAAGTATGATAGCTCAACAATGTTGCAAATTGATACATAATAATACGAGACTCCTAAACTTGTAGTTGCAAGAATGGGACCAATTGCCCCACTTAACGGGACAAAGAATTGCCGACAGGCAATATCAGGACACAAAAAATCCCCACTTCATAGAAGTAGGGATTTTCAAAACCAAATGATTTTAAGCTTGAACTTGCTCGGCGTAGACGGCAATTCTTCGCTTGTTCTTCGGACCTTCGAACTTCACCTGACCGTCGATCAATGAATAAATTGTATGGTCTCGACCAATACCAACGTTTGGACCAGGGTGGAACTGGGTTCCGCGCTGACGAACGATGATTGCTCCAGGCTTAACGATTTCGCCGCCGTACTTCTTAATACCAAGTCTTTGCGAATTACTATCGCGACCGTTTCTTGTAGAACCTTGACCTTTTTTATGTGCCATTTATTAGCTTCCTGCCACCACGTCGGTGACTTTCAAATGAGTTTGAGGCTGTCGATGTCCCCATCGCTTTCGCTCATTCTTCTTTGGTTTGTAATTAAAAGCGTTGATCTTCTTGGCTTTGCCTTGTTTGACAATCTCGCCAATAACCTTGGCACCCTTAATAAATGGGCTGCCTACCTTTGTTTTATCGCCATCAACGACAGCTACGACTTCAGTCAATTCGATTGAAGTGCCGGTCTCGCCTTCTAACTTCTCGATGATCAAAATGTCGCCTTTTACCGCGGTGTACTGTTTCCCACCGGTCTTTACGATTGCATGCATGTTCAAAAACTCCTACTTAATTAGCGACGACTTGGCGCAATTAGAAATTATGGCAAGAAACGCCAAGAAATTTCTACTCCTACACAAGGTTCACTTGCGGAAGAATCAATATTCTACCCAAAAATGTGAACTTCTGGACATATTTGACAGTCACTTGCATTATCCTGATGGTTATGTCGCGTGGATTTGGTCTTCTCCTAGTGCTTCTTTGCCTCGTTTTGTGCTCCTGTTCGGCCGGGCCAGGCGCGCCTGCAGGAATAAACTACGTGACAGACTGGACGCGTCGCCTAACTGCTGGCCAAATTACCGGACTTTCGCAAAAGGTTAACATTTTGGACAGTGCGGGGCTACCGGTTACGACTCAAATAGTTCAGAACGTGGCCGCGCCAATTGAGACGACCAAATTTGACTTACCAAATGGTAGCTATCTCATTCAGATTCAACTCTATTCTTCTGCAAATGCAGCTGGTACCCAAACGGGTTCTCTTGAGATCCCCGTTACAATTACTAATGGTAGCCGGGTTACAGTTAATTCTGCGGTTGGCGATGCGGTAGACGCGATCAATGTCACACCAGACCAAGCAAGCGTACAAGTTGGGCGAGGTAAGCAATTTCGAGCGGCTGGATTAAATACGAGCGGCACGAAGACATTCACGACCCCAGACTCTCTCATCTGGTCAGTGCTCGGAGGCGTAGGTACCGTCACAACTGACGGCAATTTCACCTCCACTGCAATTGGTACAGGTAGCGTCAGGGCGCTTTACACTAACGGACGATCAGGATCTGCGGCCGTAACTGGAACTCCGCCCTCAGCCACTCAAGGCAAGTGGACGGTTTTGGTTTATATGAACGGAGCCAATGATCTTCAGCAATATTCGGTTCTCAACATGAACCAAATGGAGCGTGTCGCCAGTAATCCCGACGTACGGTTTGTCGTTCAATGGAAGCAATTCCCAGCTCAATTTAACGGCGGTACCTTTAATGGGACCAGGCGATATCTAGCCAACTCCGATTTCTCCAATAACATCAATTCCACTTTGCTACAGGACATGGGCACATCTATCGATATGGGTTCGCCCCAAACTCTCAATGATTTTATTTCCTGGGGCAAGGCAAACTTTCCGGCCGATCATTACTGTCTCATCGTTTGGAACCATGGCAACGGATGGAGACGATCTATCACCAACGTTGACTTCACAAGAGCCGTTTCATACGATGATGAAACCGGCAACTCAATTCAGATTTGGGATCTTAACCAAGCCCTTGGATCTGAGCACTTTGACTTAATCTCATGGGATGCAAGCCTCATGCAAATGATGGAAGTTGCCTATGAAATTAAGGACAATGCCGACTTCATTATTGGCAGCGAAGAAAGTCCACCTGCCGAAGGTCTGCCGTACGATCTTGTCTTTGCCCCGTTCCGAGATACTCCGAACTCAACACCAAAGAACCTTTCGAAATCGTTCGTTGACGGAATGCTCGCCGTGCCCGCATACAACACTAAGAAGATCACTCAAAGTGTCCTTGATACATCGAAATTGCCGGCATTGGCATCGGCAATAAGTACCCTCGGAACAGAGCTCAAGAATAATGTTGGCAGTTTAACTGCCGCGATTCAAACCGCACGGGTGAACTCTCAAGCGTATAGCCCTTCATCAAATCGGGTTTATCGAGACCTCAAGGACATTTGTTTGAGGATCGAAGCTGGTACATCAAATTCTTCCGTTCTTAGCGCCACTGCAGGGGTCAAAACTGCCATTGCTGATGCTGTAGTATGGGAAGGTCATAACGCCAATTCGATGAACAGCACAGGAATTTCGATTGATTTCTCATCAGGATCAACGTTCGCAAGTGCTTCAAGTGACTACGCGTTAATGAAGCTCGCCATTGCTACACAGTGGAATGAGTACCTAGTCATCGCGCCATAAAAAAAATGGGCCCGCAACTGAGGCGGGCCCGATGGGCTTGGAGGGTTTTATGGTCACCGGACTCATATTGGGGGAATAGGATCGGTCCGGTTCTTGTTTGCCTTTCTGGTGGAGTCTAGCTCCACTGTCTGACAATTATCGTGTTCCGCTATTTCTGTGCCAAAAACCCTGTTTGGATACTAGGATCGAGTTAATGCGGGGAAAAGCAGCGTTTATACGAGGCTACGTTAGAAAGAAGGCATAAACAAAAAAGACCCCACCAGTTGGTGGGGCTTTGGTCTTTGTCTTTTGTCTTTCGAGTGAAAACTACCCTTTGAGAAGGGAAAGGACTGATTGTCCTGATTGATTGGCTTGTCCAAGCATCGCCATACCAGCTTGTTGCATGACTTGCCACTTGGTGTAGTTCGTCATTTCTGAAGCAACGTCAAGGTCTCGGATTGAGCTCTCGGAGTTTGAAAGGTTCTCTTTCATACTGGCAAGCGTTCGGTTGTTCGATTCAAGAACGTTTCTTTGGAAGTTACCAATTCGACCTCTCATCTGGCTCACTTCGTCGATCGCTTTATCGATGACGGATAGAGCGGATTGAGCACCAGCGGAGGTTGCGATGTCAACTGCTGCGAGGTTCGCTGTAGTTGCCGAAACACCTGAGCCTAACTGGCCTGCACTCATGTTTCGAAGTGCAAGGTTAGCAGTGGTGTTCGCAAGGAATCCAATTTGGAAGCTTGAGTCTTGTGCGATTACCTGGCCCATAAGCTGGGTGTTAACCGAGTTTCCACCGGCAGTAATGGTGAGTTTGTTACCATTGTTGTCAGTAAGGCTCAAACCATCTGCTCCAGCCGCACCACCAGTAAAGAGGACGCTTTGACCGCCCATAGTTACGGTCGCAGTTGCATTAGATCCAGTTACGGATGCTGACGTGTTCGCAGCAGAAGATACTGCACCAGATGTATCAACAAAGTTGATGGATCGGTTAGTACCCGTCTGAGTCTGAGTAAAGATCAATTGGTTTGACGCATTGAATGATGCGGTTACACCAGTTTGACCGGATGCTGCGTTGAGCATCGAGGCAATACTTGCTCCTGAAGTTCCTGCCGTGACCGTGAAACTAACGCCATTGACACTGATTGAACCAGAAGCGGCTGCACCAGCAGTCAACAAGGCAGTCGCCGTGTAAAGGGCTGAAGCGGCAACAACCGTTTGGTTGATCGTGATCAGACCCGTTTGGGTAATAGTAGAGCTGTTTGCTGTACCGCCGAAGCTGAATCCTGCAACCTTTGAAGTATTGGAAATCTGAGTAGTGACACCAGCCGAACCATCAAGGAGTTTTCGTCCTGAATACGTAACTGATGAAGAGATTCGGTTGATCGAAGCAACGATTGAGTTGATTTGATCTTGGTTAGCTGCGAGCTGTGTTGCGGTAAGAGTTGCAGAGTTACCAGAAGCAATCGCAAGTCCTCGTGCATCAGCCAGAAGTTGGTTCATTTCTCCAAGTGCGTTTTCAGCAGTCTTGGCGAAGTTCATCGCTTCGGTGTTGTTTCGCATCGCTGAATCCATCGAAGTGATCTGCGATCGGAAAAGCTCGGATGAGATGAGACCAGCAGGATCATCAGAAGCATCTGCAATTCGCAGACCCTTTGAAAGCTTGCCCATGGACTTCGTCATGTTGCTTGATACGTTTGATACGCTGTTAAATGCACTAAGTGCCTCTACATTGGTGTTTATTCGAAATGACATTTTTGACCTTCCTTGTTCCAGTGAATCGCTGCTTTCGCCATCTTGGCTCGGCGCCTATCTGAAACCATTCCGTGGTTTCGAGACTAGGAAATCAATTCACTGATCCTCGTTCAATTACCTGTTTCCATGCCAAGCAAAATTACTATCCTAGTAAAAATACTGTGTTTGCAAAAACCCTGCTAATTGTGCTTGGTGGATTTGGTTGGCATAGGCATTTTCGAACCCATGATAGGTTCAAATGCTAAGCATCGATAATTGGGGATTCGAGCAACATTGCTAACCGACCATAATAAAATGTTAAGTTCGGATGAAGCGTGGACAACATCTCAAAGCCAAATGAAAGAATAAGAATTGAAATGTTTGGACAAGCTTCGGTCCAACTAAATCAGCCAATTCAAACTTTAGCTAAGTTTCGATCTAGGTCCGCTGAAACTTTAGTTTTCATGCTCGCCCTGCGACAATCGGCGGGCCTCTCAAAAGAATGGTTAGCCGAGAACCTTTGGCCCAATAGCGACGGCGATAAACAAGCTCAAAACCTGCGGAAGGCCACTTCCGATGCTCGACTAGCATTGCAGGACCCAGAAAGCATCCTTGGTAATCCAGCAAGGTTATGGATCAATACAAGCGTCGTAGATACTGACATACAAGAGTTTCGAACGCACACGGACGCCGGACTATCCGAGGCAATTCCAGAAGAATCGTTGCGAGCTGCTCTCAACTTATATAAAGGACCTCTGCTGCCAGGCATTGACGAACCCTGGGTTTTGTCTCACCGAAAGGAAATGGAGGAGCGGTTTGGCCAGTCCGTCGGGAGCCTAATTGGACTATTACTGAACAATAGTCGAATCCAAGATGCGCTTTTGATCGGCCGCCACGCTGTTGTCGCTGCGCCACTAAGGGAAGACATTCATATCGCGCTCATGACTGCCTATGCAAGTGCGGGCTTGAAAGCGGAAGCGATCCGTCAGTTCGAAGAGCTCGAGTTTCTGCTCGAAAACGAGTGGGGCGAGCAACCATCTCAAAGCGCTCAGAAAGTCATGAAGGACCTAGAGCATGGTGTCAACATCGGCGCAAATGGCAAGTCTCGAGCAGGAAGCGGCGGCGCAATTCATTCTGGCTCCCCTTTTTACGTTGCTAGGGAGTGTGACAACCAAGTTCTCACGGCCCTAAAAGAGGGAGAGAATACAATACTCATCCATGGACCCCGACAAGTAGGCAAGACTTCCTTGGTTGCAAAAGTTGTTCAGCATCAAAGGGACAAAAAATCGACAATTGTTGTTTCGGATTTTCAAGTCCTCACCAAAAGTCAAATCGAAAACACCGAGCTTTTTTACAAAGGACTGGTAGGTGGATTTGCGACCCAACTTGGGAAAATCGAACAGCTTCAAAATAGTTGGTCTGAATGGCTCGGACCGAATATGAATTTAGAAAACGCACTCAAAAGTGTCATCGATGCAACACCTGGACATATCACGTGGATTTTGGATGAAGTGGATCGAATCTTCGACCGGGAATACACTGACGATTTTTTTGGACTCATTCGAAGTTGGCACAATCGAACTGCTCTTGAACCCAACGGACCCTTCGCGCGATTCAGTGTGGTGATAGCCTATGCCACCGAGGCTCATCTGTTCATTAAGGACATTAACCAATCTCCATTCAATATTGGTCGCAAGGTTGCGGTTCGCGATTTTTCCTCAACTGAAGTCTCGGAATTGGCCATTCGCTATGGAATTGATCTTTCCGCTGAACAAACCAAGCAATTATTTCAACTAACCAGTGGTCATCCATTCTTAACTCGGCGTGCTTTGGACTTGATGGTGAATGAGGGAGAGACCCTCGATCAAGTTAGGGATCGAAGCGCAGAATCTGACGGTCCATTTGGGGATCATTTGCGTCGCCTGGGAGAATTGGTGAAGCTAGACCAACACACTTGCAACGAAGTAACCAGAATTCTGAAAGAGCAGCAAAGCGAAGATCCGAAAACTGTTTCCCGTCTCATTTCAGGTGGGCTCTTGGTTCAGAAAAGTGGAAAGTTAGAATTTAGGGTGCCCGCATATCGGGCCTATCTAGCGCGAATTCTGGCTTAGCGGGTGCCAATATCGCACGACCTTGTCAAACCCAATTGAAATCAAGTCTTTGCCATTCGGTGTGAACCGGGCATCAAAGACAGTCCTTTCTCGGGACTCGACTTCGGATAACAAACTGGCAGTAAATCCGTCAAAGATTCGAACTTTGCCATCATCGCAGGAAGTAATAATTCGACTTCCATCACTTGACCAATTTGCATTTGCTACCCAAGAGCCATGACGCATTACCCCTAGCTGGCGCCCAGTGCTCACCTCAAAAAGTCGAGCAGTGGTATCTGGGCTGGTACTGACGACCCTCTTGCTATCCGGTGAAAAGTGTGCAAAGTAAACACGACTTGTGTGCCCTACAAGTGGTGTCACTCTGAAGTTATTCTTCAGGTCTACCAAATAGGTATTCGAGTCATAACATCCGATCGCAAGCCAATTGCCATCTGGCGAACAAACCATCGACTTGGGCCTACTTGAGTAGATTTTGCAATGTCCGATGCTACTTAGTGTCCTTGAGTTGATCAATTCAATTTCAAGTTGGTCGGTCAAGGCAAAAATCACGGTTCCTAAAGGATTTCTTGCGACCCTGATGATGCTCTTACCTGGTATGTCTATCGCTGTAAGCTTCCCTTTTTCGTCAATTAATCCTACTCCCTTTGACTCCAGTGGCGTGAAAATTCGCCCGTCAAGCAAGAAATCCGTCCCTCCAAAACTCAAAGAATCTGGCTGAACATTATGCTCGAGTTTTCCATTAGATGAATTGACAATCCGAATGTGTCCGGCCGTCGGCAAAACCATTGTATTGCCAGTCGGCGAAAACTTGGGAACAACGACTTCACTTAATCCACCAATGTTCTGATTCCAGATCACTTGACGGGTAGCCAAGTCCCAAAGCACAACACCTCCATCAATTGAAGCTGTGGCAAATTCCCTCCCATTTGGTGAAAATTGGAGTGCTTGTACTTGATCTTTATGGGCAAGCAAGTCTTCAAAGATTGGACGCTCATCCAAATCAACGCTGGTGACCATTCCACTGCCAAGAACACAGGTCAGGGACTTTTCGTCCGAGGTTAAAACTGCTTGACTTACATTGTCACGAAATCCTACATACTTTCGGACTTGGTGCCCATCCGAAACTCTCCAAACGCAAACCGTACCGTCTGCACTTGCCGTAACAACCTTAGAGCCATCCTTGAACCAACTCCCATAAGTAATGTTTGAAACGTGCCCAAGCAAATTAGAAACAGTAGATCCTGTCTTAGAATCCAAGATGATTCCGAACTGATCGTCCTTCAATACGAGAATCTTTGAACCATCCGGACTCGAATTTAGACCGTGATTTCGACCGACCTGCTTCGACCACAACCTTTTTCCCGTTGAAATATCCAGACCAACAACAGTTCCACTTTGAAGGGATGCAAAGACTGCTTTCTCATCCAACGAGAACGCGCAGTTAATCAATACCTCAGGAAACTCTATACTCCACTTCAGCTGACCGTTAATGGTCAACAACTCAAGGGTTTGCCGGTTGGGGACTGCCAGATAAGAGTCGAGATCATGACTAAGCCCGGATGCTGCTTTTAGCTCTGGCAAACGGTTAACCATTCGGATTCTCTCCTCAAGTGTTTGCTGGTTGCGACGATCAAAGACCCAGCGTCGGCATAATGGCGACTTTACGATGCCAACCTCCTTGTCTCCGATATATATTTTCTCGCCAACAATTTTGCAATGATCGCCACCTTCAAACCAAACCTGATTTGGGCTGCCACCGACATTTCTCTCAATCGGTAGACCTATTACCTTGGGTTCACTTAATACAGTATTCCAGTAGCTCCACTCCCATCCCTTGTAGGGTGAATCCTTTTGCCCATCAATAAGTGACCCAACCTGGAGCCAATTACCGCTTGCCGCTTCCTTTGAGGCTAAAATCATCGAAGCCTGGTAAGTCATCTTCACGTTTTCAACGTTCAATCTTTGACTCTGAGTAAGGGCTGTATCGCGTTCTTTAGCCAGGAAAAGAGACCACCCGAGTAAAGAACCGATAAGGGCAAAAACAACCATTGAAACCCATCCAACTCGCCAAGCCGCCCGAGATGCAGCCTTAGAGAGCCGACGAGCTTCTGCATCGGACAAACTGGATTGACACCACTTTTGGTCAAACAGCAAGCCATAAACTCTGTTTCTAATTGAAAGGCGAGAGTCATTTGCATTAACAACGCCCGAAAGAAGGAGACATCCAACCAATGGATCTTCGTAATTTGGGGAAATTTCTTTTCGATCGAGGACGCTTCGGTAGAGATCAAGCACCTGACTTCTCGCTTCGTCTTTTGATACATCGGGCAACACTGGATGTAACAGCCGACGCTCCACATCAGCTAGGTTCGGCTCTTTTTGAGTTGCTTCGACAGAAAGAAGAAGGTCCTGGACGAGATAGTCTATTTCTCTATGAGATTTGATCTTCGGATCATCGACGATCTTCGAAGCTAGAAGTTGAGTCAAGTACGGATGACCAGAAACCCAATGGTGGATTCGATCCAAAGTGCGATGACCATCTCTTTCATTCGTCGAAAGAGCCGTCGAATAGGGCTGGATCTCTTCTCGTGAGAAATCCTTGAGCTCTACCCTGCGACCTATATTGAACGGCGTTACTTTATCGCTATCAATTAGCTGACCGGGTGTCGCAACTCCGACCAGGCAGAACGAGAGTCGATTAAATTCGGCATTGTCAGCGCGGTTGTTAAAACACGAACGAACGCCGGCAAAAAACTCATTTGAAGAGAACTTTAGGGCTTGAACGAAATCAATCTCATCTACAAAGATAATGAGCCTTCCTGTTGTCTGCTTGAGAGCGACATGCTCGATTGCGCCCAACCAACGTGAAAGCGGACCTACCTCCTGATGATTCTTCCAGTATTCAAGCAGTGGTTCCCAAAGATTTAAGTCTTGCCCAATTGTTTGCAACAAACCTGCATACCACTGGTCAGGTGTCAGGTTTGCCCCCAACCGCTGGAGGTCAATTTTGCATGTGGAAATCCCCGCGCCTTTTAACTTAACCACCGCATTGGCGATAAGGGAAGATTTTCCTTTCTGCCGCGAATCCAACACAAACACGTATTCGCCTGAAGTAAGAGCTTGGAAGATCTGATCATCGGCAGTCCGAGTCAAATAGCTTAACGAATCGGGAGAAAGGGTGCCCCCTGGCTTAAAAAACGATGCCCTTTCTTCCACACAGAAATGTTAGCAGAGCAAGCGTGACGGACAACCTTTCGATTCTCAAGTCAGACCATGAATCTGGCCCAGATTCGCCGAGGTCAATACCCATAGGCATAAATGCTCATCTGTTTTTTACTGCTGCTTTACAAAACTTTGAACCTAAAATGGGTTCTAATCAATGATTCATGTTTACCCAGCCCCCAAACACCAAAGTGTGATGAGCACCGTCACAAATCCGTCACACGGAATGCCGTAAAACATTGGATGTTGTTAAGGGAAATCATCTGCTTAGCGACGAATTGAGTGAAGTTGAACATTGCCAAATCATTGAATCTGTTGGAAAACATTCTTGCTTTTTGTAGGTTGTCCTCACACCAACAATTTATGGTTATTGGTAAAGCTTCGAGTCTGCATCTCGAAGTGTCCAACGACACTCAGTTCTTTGCATTGCTTTCGGGCGTTTCATTTGGAGCATTCACGGGCCCGGGTCATACCGGGCTCACCTTTCTCGAAAAACTTAAATGGTCTCACCGTCATTCAGGTTTCCGTATTTGTTGGCGATAAAACCAACCGGGACAGTAACCAGTTTTCATTGGGGTTTATTGGTTCAGTCTCGACGGATCTGATTGCGGATGGTTATTCACTCGGCGGATTAGGCAGTTTCATTGCTTGATCCGCCCTCTTTTTTTTGGTTGCATTGGTATGCCCCTGAGATACACTATCACCCGTGACAACACTGCTTGTGACCTGGAAAGAGCCGGGTCAGGTCGGCATCGAAGCCGCATGGAATGCTCGCAAAAATGGGGCTGATCTTACCACCATGATCGAAAAGGGCCTTGCCGCCTGCGAGATGGACCCTAGCCTCATGGCAATTGGTTTAGGTTCATTGCCAAATTCAGACGGCGACCTTGAGCTAGATGCCGCGATTATGGACGGCAGTGACCTCAATTGCGGGGCAGTATGCGCGGTACGAGGCATTGCACCAACAATTTCGATTGCCAGAATGGTCATGGAGAAAACGCCTCACGTGATGTTGGCTGGCGACCAAGCTCGACGCTTCGCAATTGAGAACGGCATGCAACCCATTAACCTTATGACCGCAGATTGCATTGAAAAATACGATGAGTGGAAACGGGGCGAAGCCGACAAGTTTTTTGTTCATACCATGACTGAGTCACACGATACCGTAACCATGCTCGGGCTTGAGACTACTCCAGACGGTAAACCTCACCTCGTGGCCGCTTCTGCCACAAGTGGGTTGGCTTGGAAGCTACCCGGACGTGTCGGTGATTCACCAATTGTCGGTGCCGGAATCTATGCCGACGACGAAATTGGCGCTGCTGGTGCTACCGGGCTCGGTGAAGAGCTTTGGAAAGCATGTGCATCATACCGGTCTGTGCGGAACATGGAAGCCGGCATGACCGCCCAAGAAGCCTGCGAAGAGACCATCCGACACATGATGCGACGACAAAGGCACTCGACCGACATTCCGTGCGTGGTCATGGCGTTGAGGAAAGATGGCGATTTTGGAGCAGCAACCACCAAAGGCGAATTTCCATTCTGGATATGCCGCGACGGTGATATAGAATTCAGAGAACATATCGCTCTGACATAAAATGGCATTACTTATTGGAACAGCAGGACACGTTGATCACGGAAAGACTTCTCTGATCCGCGCCATAACAGGCATTGATGCCGACCGGTTGCCCGAAGAGAAAGAAAGGGGAATGACGATCGACGTAGGCTACGCCTTCGTCCAACTTCCAAACGCAGGAAAAGTCTCTATTGTTGACGTACCCGGACATGAGCGATTTGTCACCAACATGCTGGTTGGCGCAATTGGCGTGGACGTAGCCATACTCTGCATTGCCGCCGACGAGGGGATCAAACCCCAGACAAAGGAACACTTAGAAATTCTTGAAATGCTACCGGTTAGTTCTTTGATCATTGCGATGACAAAGTCAGACATGGTTGATGGCGATATTAAACAGTTACAGGCCGACGAAATTGAGACGTGGATCAAACGGAGCAGATTCAAGAATGTCCCGATAATTCCTGTTTCGGTGAAGACAAAACAAGGGCTTGATCAATTACTTGAGGCCCTTGATCAGGCTGCCACCGAATTCAAGACTAATGTTGACCCGAACCCGCTGTGGTACATGCCAATTGATCGAGCATTCATCCTCAAAGGACTCGGATTGGTCGTCACCGGATATCTTGCGAGGGGTTCTGTTAATTGCCCATGCGACGCCGAACTAATGCCTTCTGGAAAGAAAGTTCGGATTCGAACAATCCAAGTTCATGACACTGCCGTCAATATTAGCGAACGTGGTAACCGAACCGCATTTAACATTACCGGGGCAGAAATTGAAGAAGTAAGACGCGGCATGGTTATCGGAGCATTTGACTCAGTCACCAACACCAAGATCATTGACTTTAAGATCAAGTGGACTTCCGAGCCAACCCACGGAATGGAAGTTCGAGTCGCAATTGGCAGCGAAGATGCCTTCGGAAAGCTCTTCCTGAACGACACTGACAAGTCCATCGCTCAAGTTCGATTTAACGAAGAGATCGCGGCAACCAAAGGGCAACCTGCCATTATCCGAAGGCACAGTCCCGCGTCTCTTATGGGAGGCGGTATTGTTATCACGCCGGTCTCAGAAGTTCGCAGAAAAAAGGATACGATTCGATACGTTGACCTCGCCAACGTTGAGGAAGGCATTATCGCGGCGATTCACGAAAACCCGAGCGGCGTCCAAACCGAGGAAATCTGTCGCTTGATGGGAGTCAGCCAACAACAACTAGGTGACAACTTTGAAGTACTCATCCGAGAAAGGCGGATCATAGGCTTTGCCGGCGTCTGGTATCAACCCCACATTTTCCTTGCTCAGGCAAACATCTTTCTAGCCGCTCTTGCTGCAGTCCATCAGGAGCACCCGATGCAACTTTTCCACCCTCGCGAAATCGTTCTCAAGCGGACTGGGCAAAAGTGGTTCGGAAAACCACTCGAGCGAATTCTCGCTAAGCTTGCAGAACTGGGCAAGATCGAGTTAGAAGGAACCAAGGTCAAGCTAAAGGCCTTCAATATCCAACTCAGTGCTAAGCAAGAAGCATTTCTGGTTCGTGTTGAAGCTGAACTGAACAAAACCCTCATTAACGTGCCTTACTCAAGTGATATCGCGAGGGATATGAACGTTCCCGTTCAGGCAATCGACGAAATCCTGACTATGGCAAAGAATGCCGGAAGAGTTATCAAGGTCCTCGATAGCCTTTACTATACGTTCGATCAGATGGAACGAATCAAGGACAATCTTAAAAGCATCTTTGGCAGCCAGCCGTTTATGGCTTCAGAAGCCAAAGAGGCATTGGCGACTTCACGAAAGTTCATCATTCCAGTTTTGGAATATTTAGACACAACTGGATTTACTTCCCGGCTAGATGACCGCCGGGTTATTAACTAAACTCTGATTCGTTCGTTTCGAATCACGCCAACGCCAACTGGA
>JAYUOQ010000088.1:0-4965 GCA_043760685.1 Armatimonadota bacterium
CAGAAAGACTGGCGCTCGACGTGGGCTACGCCCTTCGGTTGCTGGTGAAACCCTACGATACAATTGGAATACGCCAATTCACATAAGCCCTCACGATAATAAGACTATATACATCGGTTCAAACCGACTGATGGTTTCAAACAATCGTGGCGATAGCTTCAGAGCACTTTCCTATGATCTTACAACAATGAATCCTTGGAAGACCAAACGGAGAATGGATATTGCCAAGATAGTTAGCGTTAACCCCGAAGATACGGGAGCTGAAGCCCACTGTACAATTGTCACGATTGATGAGTCACCGATGGTTAAAGGTCGAATCGCTTGCGGTACGGACGATGGCTTGGTCAATGTGACCTCGGACAATGGACAAACATGGGATGACGTTACCTCACGACTTCCAGGGCTTCCGAAAGGACTTTGGGTTAGCCGAGTCACTTGGTCCAAGTACCAGAAGGATCGATTGTATGTTTGCGTTGATGGTCACAGAACCAACAACTTCAAGCCATACCTGTATGTTAGCGAAGACGCCGGAAAGACCTTCCGATCATTGGCAAACGGTCTTCCGGATTGGGACAGCCTGTACGTTATTCGTGAAGGCGAGCAGAATCCAAACCTTCTGATCTTGGGCTCAGAAATGTCCCTAAGATTCAGTGTTGACCTTGGTAAGACTTGGAGCCGAATCCGTGGTAACTTCCCTACGGTTGCGGTGCATGATGTTCGAGTTCATCCTAAGATGCATGACTTGGTTGTCGCAACTCACGGACGTGCTCTTTGGACAATTGATATCTCGGCATTGGAAGGAATGACTGATGGTATGCCTAAGAAGAACGCCCTACTTGGATCTTCACCTGGTATCCGAATGCCGGTTATCACGGGTGACGGACTATCGGGAGATCAGTTCTACAAGAGTAGAAATACTCAGCCAATGGCTCGAATCTACTACTACTTGGCCGAAGATGTGAAGGATGAGAATACGGTCTCGCTTTCCGTACAGGGACCAGGAATGGCAGAGCTAAGTGTGGCAAGTGGATCGGATATGAAGCTAAAGAAGGGTCTTAATCGGTACGATTGGAATCCTCGAATTGATGGTTCAGTCGCAGCCGCTGGTGTCTACCAGGTCAAGCTGAAGATTGGAAACGAAACTCTTAACGGGACAGTCGAAGTCCTGGAATCAAAGAGCTTCTAGTCAGCCGTCAGCCTTTGAAAGGAGGCTGGCGGCTTATTTTATTATTAGTTCTAATCTTCCTGGTTTGAGGTTCTTCGCCATTGCTTTGCAAGCAATGGTGGAAGCCTTCATTGGGGTTCGGATGAGAGCGGAAGCAACTCCCATTTCACACTTGACCGTGTTCTCACCTGCCATAGCTGCTCGGGTCACGGAAAAGGTTATTGAGCGTGAGTCGTTCGTACATATTGTGTCGTTTTCGTCAACAACTGCGGCTCGCACAAACACAAGATCATTTCGACCTGCCTGAATGCCTTGATCGTCAATCCAAAGCTTGATGTGATGTGGAGGTCCAGCAGTTGTTTCCGAGTCACTAGAGCGGCTTCCCATTTGCGAAACAGTAACGGAGAGTTTTCCGGGGCTAAAAGGAACATTCTCAAACACGATCGGTGGGTTAAGAAGATTCACCGTATTTGATCCGTCGAAAGCCTTTGCTTGCTCGTATTTTGTGGACTCACCCTTTGTTGCACCTTTTCGTGCGATTTCCTTTCCATTGAGACTTAGAACAGCTTCATCGCAATTGGTGA
Source organism: Armatimonadota bacterium (assembly GCA_043760685.1). Lineage (GTDB taxonomy): Bacteria > Armatimonadota > Fimbriimonadia > Fimbriimonadales > Fimbriimonadaceae > Fimbriimonas. The sequence continues at coordinate 1,750 of JAYUOQ010000088.1, forward strand.
AAACTACGACTCTTCGGTTTGGAGTTCCAGATTGCCAATCGACAATCAGCTTGACATACACTCGAGCATGAGTAAAGTAGGGCCGAAAGAACTGTTGACTCTTGTAGAACCAAAAGCTGGGTTTCTTTTGCCTGAACAGATCACAGAGTCCGCTGGCAGAGATACCATCACCATACGGCACATTATGATCGAACATCTCCCAGGTTCCGTAACCCATTGTCCATGGTAACTGAGGTCGAAGATGATTGACCGACCACACATGGTTCCAGGTTTCTCCAAGGAGTTTGTCAATTCCCTGCCCTATTCTGACTCTCGATGAACTTCCCGCGCCACCGAACTCATAGTCGCCGTATTCGCGAATATAACCGGGTCTGTCTGGCATTGCCGTTTGAGGTCGACTGTAGTCTTCGTCCTTCCATTGGTTATAGGCAATGTCCCACGGAGCCCCAGGTTTGGCGTCACCAGCCAATAGAATGTTCTTTCCAAGTATTGTCGATCGAGCAGCATTGGCCCATGATTGCGCAATTTTGTTGTCGGGATATGTTTCATTAAGGCTGGTTTCTAACCATGCTACGCAAGGGTGAGTTGAATCCCTTAATACAAGCTCCCTTATGTCATCTTGAACTTGCTGCTCGAACCGCGGGTCTTTATTGAGGAATTGCCAACCCGCAATGCATGGAATGGTGAGGATTCCAAATTCGTCGCAGGCATCAAGGAACTCCTCGGATTGAGGATAGTGAGCCAAACGTACAATGTTATGCCCCGACTCCTTAATCAGCTTGGCATCACGGTAGTTTGCTTGGCGGCTCAGGGCGGGACCCACCCACGGATAGTCTTGGTGGCGGTTAGTGCCGACCAGTTCAAGCGGTCTCCCGTTCAGGATGAACCCCTTGGCTCGGTTGACCTCAATGGTGCGAATGCCAAATTTTTGAGCAACGGAATCAATAATCTTGTTTTTCTCATCCATGATCCTGGTCGTCATTTGGTAAAGATGCGGATTGGTGGTTGACCAAAGAATTGGATCTGAAATGTCGAGCATTTCAACTACTATCGAGGAAGAATTGCTCGGGATTGTTACCTTCTTTACTTTCGGAATGTTGGTATTTACTTCGTGAACCAGTTTTATTTCTTTTGCAACATTCGAATCGTTCCGAATGCAAGTTGTTAGTCTCAGCATGGCCCCATTCGAAGTTGCGGCGAGGGTGGTGACAGTTGGCGTAGATTCGTTTTGTCGAGCTGATATTTTGCGAACGATGTGCACCGAATTTTGAATATCTAGCTTTGATTCACGGTGCATTCCGGCTCCATACATAAAATCCAGGTCTTGTTGGGGCTTTCCAGGAGGCACAAGGGGATTGTCGCTATTATCCAACCTTACAAGAAGCTCATTGTGGACCCGTACTTTGTCCGTTAGGCTTGCAATGAGTGGCAAGTAGCCGCCTTTACGGGAGGCGATGTGCTCACCGTTGAGCCAAAGGTCAGAGATTTGCATTGCAGCACCAATTGTGAGTTCTAGCGATCTCTTAAGATCCGCTGGATCGATGTCGAGTGCCCGACGATAGTACGTCACTCCTTGCCAGACGCCGCTTTTGTTCAAGGGTCGAATCCAAGCAGCATGGGGCAATGTTGCGCTGTGCCAGTCACTTGGCTTGATCTTGACAAGTTCTTGCGTCTTCACCGTTTCAAGGATTTCGCCTTTGAGATCGAAGCGAGCGTCACCGGATTCGACCCTGGCGATGTGATATTGGCTTTCCCAATCCTTTTTTTGCTTTGCGTCGAGGTTTCGGACAAGTCCGACCTCAGCAAGGGCAAGGAAAGGTTCCTTTTCCCGGTGACCATTCGAGACGACTATGCGCAAGAATTGGGCGATTTTCGGAGAAAATTGGCATTGAAACAGATTCGATGTATCGGGAACATCAGCCGCAACAACTGGATCCCCCCACGAAGTCCGGCTTTTGGACAAATAGACCTCAATATGATTTGGCTTACCGTTTTTGGCACCGCTCTGGCGCGGGAGTAAACGGAAGCCAATCGCCTCAGTTTTGACGCCAAGATCAATGATCAGCTCGTGCGGATAGGGTGCTTGGTTTGCCTGCCATTGGGAATGCCAGATCGTGTTAGGGTTGCCATCAAAGGCATTGGTTGCTGGAGCGTTCTCTCCTTCCGTTTCTTGGCTCGATACCTTGACGACATTCCATTGACTGGTTGAGACCGCATCTGCACCGGTCCAGACTGACGGTGGATTTGCAAGGTTAGCGAATTGCCATCCGTCATTGAGGGCGATTGTCTTTGGCGAAGCGACTTGTGTTGCCAGAAAGGCTAGGACAAGAATCATTTAGTACTCCTACAATTTTGGCGTAGCGAATTCCAGAACGTTGTTTGCGGGATCCTTGAAGTAGATAGAGTGGGCACCGTTCTCCCAGTGGACCTCATCGATGATTTCGATCGAATGATCAGTCAGCGTTATTCGCCATGATTCGATTTCTTCTTCAGTTGCTGCGAAGGCCAAGTGCCCCGGACCGGTGGTTCCATGGGGAGGAACGTTGCTGTCGTGGACAAGGGTCTTGCTTGCCTTAAAGATAATGAGAACGCTTTGCTCGCACCGAAGGAAGAGACTTCGCTCGACGTTAAACGAAATTACCTCTAGGGCAAGGACGCCGGTATAGAACTTGTGAGCCGTCGTCAAGTCTTCGGCGTACAAAACGGTTTCCAGCACTCTCATTCTGCGAGAATACCAGTGAACGGCGACTCTGGTTCGTTAGTATGTAAACGTGTTACAGACGTTCTCGGTTTGGTTGTTTGTACATCCGGCAACCGACATGTCGCACATTGATGGAAGCACCGGAAATCGGTGAACGAGGTTACATCCGGTCAGGTCTGCGCTGGTGTTGATTGCTCCGGGCGTCATCTTTTTGGCATGACCATCTAGAAATGCAGAGATCAACCCCTTTTGATATCGGTTTCCGGCTACAAGCATTCGACCGGTAACTGGATCGACTTGAAAGTCTCCGTTAAACGGTTCGATCCAACTGTCGGTGATTGGGGTTCCATCGGGAGCCGTGCTCCACTTTTCGGTGATGACGATTGTACTGGCTACAGCATCGACGCTGGACGTTGAAAGAGATTCGGCGTGGCGACAAGCAATGAAGCTTCGCTTAATGTTTTTTACGCCTAATGAGTCTTGGCTAAGGGTTGGTTGTTCATCGGCAGGTGAAA
>JAYUOQ010000089.1:0-4955 GCA_043760685.1 Armatimonadota bacterium
ACCACTTCGACCACTCCCTTTCGACCAACAACGGTTGGCAATGAAAGAGAAATGTCCGAAATGCCAAGCTTTCCGCTTTGGACGGAGCTGACCGGGAGAACTTGGTGGCTGTCTCGAGCAATAGCTTCGACAACTTCCTTAATCGAGATTCCAACTGCACGTCCTGCGCCACCCTTCAATCGAATGACTTCGGCACCCGACTTTCGCGTGAATTCGAAAACGTCCTTTATCGCTTGATCGGTAATGCCTTCGTAAGATGTCATCGGAACGCCGGCAATGGTTGCGCTTGAAAGAATCGGCACCATCGTATCGCCGTGCTCGCCAAGAACCAACGCCTTCACGTCGGTTGCCGAAACATTGAATTTGTCGGCTAACAACGATCGGAATCGAGTGGTATCAAGAACCGTTCCGAGGCCCAATACTTGGCTTTCAGGAACGATGCCGCTCTTTGCCGCCAGGTGAGTCAAGATGTCGACCGGGTTTGAAACAACGAGAATCGTCGCTCCATCCGCTAGCTTGCATCCCTTGAGTGATTCAAGAATGCCCTTGAACAGCCCCACGTTTCGGTTGATGAGGTCAAGCCGGGTCTCGTCGGGTTTTCGTCGCAAACCGGCGGTAATGACTACACAGTCGCTACCATCAACGATCTTGTATTCGTTCGAAGACGTGAACTTAATGTTGGAGGTCAGAGCCGAGCCATGTCGAAGGTCAAGCGCTTCGCCGTCTGCCATGTCTGGGTTGGCATCCACGAGAGCCATCTCTCCTACATGTCCGCCTAACTGCAATGCATAGGCTGCATCCGATCCAACTCGTCCGCCGCCGCCAATAATACTAACTTTAAATCCCATAGTTGTTCCTTAGATTATGGCAGTTTTACTTGCGAAGCCTAGTCAAAGCGTTCGCGACAAGATTCCGACCGAAGTGAAGCGAGTGATTTTTCCGAGATTCGATAACCGGAATCGCCGCCTTGTCTCCATATTCGACCAAGGCATTAATTGCTGCACTCATTGCGGAGTAAGGGCGCCCCTTAGCTAGACCAATTAAGGTGTTAAAAACTTCCCGCTTGCCAGGTTCATCTTTGACTCGACCTAGCACGCTGATCGCCGTCATTCGAACTGGACCAGGAGCATAGTTCACAACCGCATCAAGAGCCATTTTTCTGGCGTTGTTTGGCTGGTTGGTCGCGTACCAATTGAGCGCTGCGGTTTTGGTTGCCAAATTATATGTGGTTGTTTTCCACCCCAAATCTGCCGTAGCCTGATCATTCTTCAATTCGAGGAGAATTTGGTAGGCATTGTTCTTCATCGCTTCGTTTGTAGTCGTTCTAAAGATTCGATCTGCGACTTGTCCGATCGAAGGATCTTTGAGACTATTGAGTCGATTCATTGCCAAACGAACAATTCCTTCATCCTTGTTTGTTAACAACTGATTCAGTACCGCGGTGTCCTTCAGGTGAGGAATCAGTTGATTCTTGACCGGTTGGCTCCTTTCCCAGTTCCAGATATTCATGAGCGACTGGTCGCTCTTCGTGATCTTGTCCATCAAGCGCATCTTTTGGGCAGCATTCTCAGCACTCTTCCAGGCAAGGACCCACTGGTCATCGGAGTAGTCGGGGTACTCGATATCGCAAAGTTGCCACGCACCTGGATCAACAATGATCGTTTCCAAGCCTTTGCCACCGACCCGAATATTCCCATTTGGATACAAAGTAACAGTGTCTTTTCGCAATACGCCATCGCCATTTAATTGCTGTATTTCGACATCAATTTCTTGGTCAAATGCCTTGTTTTCGCCTTCAATTTTGAACGCATCATTTTCTTTCGTCACTTTAAATTTGGGAACGCCTTTGGTATAAAACCACGGCTTCTTGAATTTCATGATGTCAACTTTCGCATTCTTTTCCCAACAAGCGAAGAATTGCTCGGTCGTGACATTTTTGTGACCGTATTCCTCAAGGTATGCCTTACAGCATTCCCAAAACTTTGCTTCACCTAATTGGTGCATGAGCATGAACATTCGAGTTGCACCACCAGCGTATGCGTTTCCGTCGAACATCTCCATTGGAATGGTGTAGTCATACCGAATCATTGGATTGTTGTATGCCGAGAATCGAGCTCCTTCATAGGTTCCCCAGCGTTGGATTTGATAGTTGTCTTCACCGTGCCGCTGCCTTGTGGCAAAGTGAGGCAGGAACGTCGCCCAACCTTCATTGATCCAAGTATGTGACCAATTTGGGGTGGTGACTAGATCTCCAAACCATTGGTGAGCCAGTTCGTGGGCACTCAGGCCTTCGCCGCTTTCGGTTCCTCGGGAATTAGGTGGGAAGAGGGCATTGATCGTTTGAGTGGTGCAGCTTGCGTTTTCCATTCCTCCGAAAATGAATTCTGGGACGGCAGCTTGGGCATATTTTTGCCAAGGATAATCGACTCCGGTAATTTTTGAGAAGATTGAAATCAATCCGTCAGTGCCTTGGAACGCGGCTCTACCCCAATCTTCGACTCCAACCGGAGTCCAAATTTCGACTGGCTTACCTTTAAATTCGCCGTCAGAGATGACGGAATATTTGCCAGCGACAAAGCTAATTAGATAAGTGGACATCGCCTTGTCCATCTTCCAATTCCAAGCCGTCTGATTGCCCTTGTCGCTTTTCGACATAAGCGTTCCATTGCTGAGGACGTTCATACCCTTGGGAACTCTGAACGTGCCTTCGGTGGTGGTTTTGTCATCTGGATAGTCGTAAGTCGGAAGCCAATATCGGTTATCTTCCATTTCGCCTTGGCTGTAGGCGAGGTCCGAGGTCGCTGGATAGGCTCGCTTGGCGTTGACGAAGTAGATTCCTGCTTCTGGCGCGGCGCTATATCGAATCGTTACTGAGACGGGTAAACCGGTTTTTGAGCCGGGTAATCGGACGATGACATTGTTGTCGGTAACCTTGACCACAAAGTTCTTTGCACCCGAAACCACAACAGATTTGATGTCCATCGGTCCCTTGTCAAATGCGAGAACGGCGTCATCTTCGGTTGTCACTAGCTTGTTAATAACCGTGCCACTCACGGACTCATTTTTGAAGTCCAGAGCCACGTCAAACTTGACGTTGAGGAGGTCGAATTGATGGGGAAGACGTATTGCAGGTGAAAAAAGCAATGATGACCCTACAGCAAGGGAAAATACCATTCCTCAATCTTAGCGCGAAAATGTCCTACTTGATGCCAGTCATGACGATGCCTTTTACAAAGTACCGTTGTCCAATCAAGAATAAGATGATGATTGGGATCATGACAATCACCGAACCCGCCATGATGAGTTCCCACTGATTTTGGTTCATCGCCCGGTACGTTTGTAGACCAAGTTCCAGCGTTTGGTGCTCGGGACTGTTGAGAATAATCAGGGGACCTTGGAAGTCTTTCCAGTTATAAATGAAGCTAAAGATTCCGACGGTTGCTAAAGCAGGACCCATGTTTGGCATCATGAATCGCCAGAAAATGGTGGCATGGTTGGCTCCATCTAGGATAGCTGCTTCATCGATGTCCCGAGGAATTCCCATCAGGAATTGCCGAAGCAAGAAGATGTTATATGCTCCACCACCAAAAAACGCTGGGACAATGAGCGGATAGAAAGTATCAACCCAACCCAAGTACTTCCAAAGGACATACTGAGGAACCATCGTGACGATTCCTGGCAGCATCATGGTGCTTAACAGCAAAACAAAAAGGCGATCTCTACCCGGGAATTTGAGTCGAGCAAAGCCGTATGCGACCAAACTTGAACTCAACAGCACGCCAAATGTGCTCAACCCGGCAACGATGAGCGAGTTACGGAAGAACAAAATGAACGGCGCATTGGGGTTGGTTAAAACCTTGTCGTAGTTGACCCATTGGAGAACCTTAGGCATTTCCCAGACCGTAGAATTTGCTACTTCACCCGGGGTCTTGAGGGACATTGCGACCATCAAGTAAAACGGCGCAAGGGAAAGAACGACACCTGAAAGCAAGACTACCCAGAGGAGAAATCGAAGAACGGAGGCTGTCCTTTCGGCATTCTTTGCTGCTTTGATCCAATCTTGTTGTTGATTTGTCGACATTACTTTGCCTCCGCTTCGTAGTAAACCCAACGTTTACTCATCTTCATTTGAACGAGGGTTACGATCATGATGATGATGAAAAGCACCCAACCGAGCGCACTGGCATAACCCATCCGAGCCGATTGGAATGCAGTGGCAAAGACGTGATAGACATAGAATCGTGTCGCATCATTGGGACCGCCTTGGGAGATAACAAATGCTTGAGTGAATGCTTGGAAGGCGCCTATTAGCCCCGTGATCGCACTAAAGAAAATTGTTGGCGTCAGCATTGGGAAGGTGATGGACTTGAACCGCTTCCAAATTCCCGCTCCATCAAGAGTTGCCGCTTCATAGTAGTACTGAGGAATTCCCTGTAGCCCCGCCAAGAAGATGACGGTTCCACCACCAATTCCCCACAGCGACATGATAATGAGGGCTGGAAGTGCAGTTGACTCGGTTTGGAGCCAATCCACTGGCTTGGAGGCATCATTCATGATCCAAGCACTCAATGCCTTTCCTAGTGCCCACTTCCCTTCAGGGCCGTACAAAATGAAGTTGAGGAGTCCTTTGTCTGGGTTGAGAACCCGCATCCAGATGAGGGAGCCAGCGACTGCAGATGTGATTGAAGGAATGTAGTACAGCGTTCGGTATAAGGACACGCCTTTAATTTTCTGATTCAACAGGAGCGCCAGCCCCATCGAGCCAAAGATTCCAAACCCGACACTGAAAACAGTGTAAATCAGGGTCACTGAGAGGGATTTATAAAAAGTAGGATCGCCGGTAAAGGCTTCTTTGAAGTTATCTAACCCACGCCATCGGGCCGGGGCAATAATGTCCCAATCGGCAAATGCCATGAGAAGGGCAAGAATCATCGGACCAAGTGCAAAAACCACCG
>JAYUOQ010000090.1:0-4955 GCA_043760685.1 Armatimonadota bacterium
GTGGTTCCCTCATCTCCTATCCAATCCTCACCATCGCGCTTGGAATTCCTGGACGAATTGCCAACGCCACCAATGCAGTAGGGCTTTTTCCGGGTTCGCTTGCGAGCGGTTTTGGGTTCAAGGATCACCTTGAGAAAACTGGAATCTACTTCAAAAAGCTTCTGCTTCCAACCATCTTGGGTTCAATATTAGGGGCGTGGTTGCTGCTCAATACGAGCGAAGTTGCCTTCAAAATCATCATCCCTTTTTTGATTTTATTGGCGTCGATTTTGCTGTGGTTCCAGCCAAAAGTAAAAGCAATGTTGGCGAACCACGAAAAGCAATTGGTTGGTCCTATCGCCGGCATTTTTCTACAGTTCCTGGTGGCGACCTACGGTGGCTACTTCGGTGCCGGAATGGGAATTATGATGCTCGCCTCCTTTGCCTTGTATATGGAAGGCTCGACTCACGAGCTGAATGCCGTCAAAAGTTTGCTTGGAACCATTATCAACTTTGTCGCATCCATTGTCTTCGTCATCAAACACATGGTCTTGTTTGACGTCGCCTTGGTTTTGGTGATCGGCAGTATTGTCGGAGGATACTTATCCGCCCGTATGTCGGTCAAAGTTGACCCCAATAGACTCAGGATCGCCATCGCCATCTATGGGTTCATCATGACGGCATACTTTTTTTATAAGATCTACGCCTAACCTGCCAAGATCGACGGAACCAACCCAGGTCCGCCGTAAATCCAGCCGGTATAAAGTTGTACCAAGTCGGCACCGAGCCGACGTTTTGTGTCGTAATCATCTCGATCAAAGACTCCGCCAACTCCCATCAGAATCATTTCACGTGGCTTGTTTTTGGCAAGGAACTCAAGCGAGTCGTTCGACAACTGAAAAACGGGTCGTCCAGATAGTCCGCCAGCTTGCTCCTTCAATTTTGCGTTCTTGGTCTTGAGGCCATCACGAGAAATCGTAGTGTTGGTTGCGATTATTCCAGTCAGCTTCATTTCGACCGCAACATTCAGAATTTCTTCTAGAGCCTCGTTAGTAAGGTCTGGCGCGACTTTGACAAACATGGGCTTGGCGGCATTTACTGTTCGTAGCGCATCAAAAATGCGGAGAAGTGGTTCTCGGTCTTGTAGGCTACGCAAACCCGGCGTGTTGGGGCTAGAGACGTTAACAACGAAGTAATCTCCGTGGAGTTGAAGAACCTCAAAACTCTGCCGATAGTCGTTTTGGGCTTCATCAAGTGGTGTGATCTTAGATTTCCCTAGGTTTACCCCTATCGGAATCTTAGGAATCGCGTTCCCGAGCCGTTCGGCTACCGCTCGGGCTCCATCGTTGTTGAATCCCATTCGGTTGATCAATGCTTTGTCTTCGGGCAATCGAAACAATCTCGGTCGATCATTGCCTGGTTGCGGGTGCCATGTAACGGTGCCAATTTCGACATATCCAAACCCAAATCGATGCCAATTGTTTACGGCAAGGGCGTTTTTGTCAAATCCAGCAGCAAGTCCCATTCGGTTAGGAAACTTGACACCAAAAAGTTCCACGGGGTCGTATTCAAGAGGGATTTCTGTACCGGGCATCAAGCCCTTGGCGATGGCATTCATCGCAATTTCATGAACTTTCTCGGGGTCGATGTTGAATGCCAACGGTCGAAGAAGCGATTCGTAAAGTCCCACAAATCTATTCTACTTTCCATCCTGGTTACAGATGGGTTTTTAGGACCTTGACTCAGGTACAATCTAGGTTCAAATTAGCGATTTTTCTCATGCCAGATAACGACCTATTTAACGACGATAATCCCGACCATTTGTCGAGTGAAGATCAAGACGCCACAATTAACGAGCTGGCACAACGAATCGAGGGAGATTATGATGCTGCCCAGATTCAAGTTCTCGAAGGACTTGAAGCGGTTCGTAAGCGACCTGGCATGTACGTTGGCGACAACGGAAAGCGTGGTCTCCACCAACTATTCCGGGAAGTAATCGACAACTCGGTTGACGAAGCGTTGGCAGGACACTGCGACCACATTACCGTCACCTTGTTTGCCGACGGCTCTGCCGGAGTTGAAGACAACGGTCGAGGAATTCCGGTTGATATGCACGCAAAGATGGGTGTCTCGGCTCTGCAGGTCGTTATGACCGTCCTCCACGCCGGTGGAAAGTTTGGCGGCGAAGGTAGCGGATACAAGACGTCCGGTGGTCTCCACGGAGTTGGTGTTTCGTGTACCAACGCACTTTCGACTTGGATGGAAGCGACGGTTAAGCGAAATGGCAAGATTTACCGACAGCGATACGAGAAAGGAATTCCGCAAGGCGAAGTTAAAGAAATCGGCGTTGTTCCTGACGGTTCAACCGGTACGGCTCAGCGATGGATGCCAGACCCTACGGTTCTAACCGAAGTAATTCACGACTCGCATATTGTCAAAAGCCGAATGAAGGAATTGGCTTATCTGAACCCGAAGGTCACCTTTGAATTCATCAATGAAATGGACCCGGAGACAAGTGAGACTTTCTACTTTAGCCGTGGTATTCCGCAGCTAGTTGAGGATATCAACGATGGAAAGGAGACGATTCACAACGTTATTCACTTCCGCCGGATTCGAGAGTCTAGCGAAATTGAAGTTGCCCTTCAATATCATGACGGCTATAACCTCACTATTCTAGCGTTTACCAACAACATCCACAACCCAGACGGCGGTACCCACGTCTCAGGATTTTCGACAGCCTTAACCAGAACCATTAATGCCTATGCCCGTAAGATGGGCTTCTTGAAGGAAAAGGACACCAATCTGCAAGGGGATGACGTTACCGACGGCTTGACCGTAGTAATTTCGCTCCGCATTGGCGATCCTTCGTATAACTCGCAAGACAAGGTTAAGCTTGTTACTCCCGAAGTGCAGGGTCTTACCAACTCACTCGTTGGCGATGGTCTGATGACCTTCTTCGATGAGAACCCGAACATTGCTCGAAGAATTATTGAAAAAGGCGTTGTTGCCCAGCGAGCTCGCGAAGCCGCACGAAAGGCAATGGAAAGCGTTCGACGAAGTTCCTCGATGGATAGCTTCGGTTTGCCCGGAAAGCTCACTGACTGCCAGTCAAAGGATCCCAGTGAATGCGAAATTTTCTTGGTTGAAGGAGACTCCGCAGGTGGGTCGGCTAAGGGAGCTCGAGATCGACGAACCCAGGCAATTCTTCCTCTTCGAGGAAAGATTCTCAACGTCGAACGAGCAAGAATCGATAAAGCCCTCGATAACGTTGAAATCAAGGCCATGATCTCTGCTCTTGGTGCAGGAATTGACCTCACTCTGGGGCGAAAGCAAATTGATGATGATCAGCTTGATCTGGAATTCAACGGTGAGCCATCGAACGCACCAAAGAAGCGGGAGAAAGATTCGAAGGAGCGAGAAGTCGAATTTGACCTCTCGAAACTTCGCTACCATAAAGTCGTCATCATGACCGATGCCGACGTTGACGGCGAGCACATTCGAACCCTTCTATTGACGTTCTTCTATCGATACATGAAGCCGCTTATCACGGAAGGTTATGTCTACTTGGCTCAGCCTCCCCTCTTCGTAGTCAAGGCCGGTGCTAACGAGCGATTTTACGCGATGACCGAGCAAGAGCGAGACGACATCATTAAGAACCTCAAGAAGAAGAACTACTCGGTTACTCGATTTAAGGGATTGGGCGAAATGAACGCCGAGGACCTTGAGGAGACTACGATGGCGGTTGACAAACGACGATTGGTCAGAGTCAACTACAATCCGGAATACGAAGCGGAAGTCGAGATGATGTTCTCACGATTGATGGGTGATAAGGTCGAACCTCGACGAGAGTTCATTGAGAAGCACGCACGAGAAGCGGGCAACCTCGATTGGCACTATTAGGCTAGCTGGTAGCAAAGAAGCTTCTAGCTTTTAGCAATGAACCGTCAGTTCCAGAGCAGGAATTGGCGGCTATTTATTGCGTTGCCTAGCCGGCTTCAGTTCTTGGATCCACGTCGGGCTTCGGCCTCTCGACGTGAGTCTTCCAGCATCTGTTTGACCTTTTCCAGTTCTTCAGGACGCGCATAGTAAACCATCAAAAGATCGGTCAAGACGTTTTGATTTGGGTTATAGGAAAGTCTTTTTCCCATCCTTGTGCCGGAACCAGCCGGCTTTTTTGGGTCGATAATTACCAAGTTGACGAACAGAATGTTTTCATCGGTGACCGCCTCCCGAGACAAAGAAAAGGTTCCGGCAATCGTATTCTCTTTCGATTGCGTTCCCGCTGCCTTTGCTTTCTCGCTGTCAACAGTTCCCGTAAAGGTTGAGTTCGAATTGAAGGTGAGGGTGCCTTTGGCGGTTGGATCGGTCTTAAATCCCGCCAGTACCCAGTTTCCCTGCACCAGTTCCATGTCGGTCTTTGCGATGGGCTTGTTCTGGCAAGATATTGTGCTGACCAAAAAGAGGGTGATCCAGAGGGACGGTTTCATTAACCAAAACTCTCCAATCCGACAAACGCGGCTTCGAGCAGTTCGGCTGTGTGGAGAACCGTCGCCGACTTCTGCTCTCGGCAACCCTGCGCGATCCATGCGTGGCAACCGGGATTACCGGTAGCCACAATGTCGGCTGAAGTCTCTTTAATGTGATCGACTTTTCGGTCGAGGAGTCGCCTTGCCATGTCGGGCTGGAGGACGTTATAGACACCGGCGCTTCCGCAACACATCATCGATTCTTCTAGTTCGACGTATTTTGAATTCGGGATGGCTTGAAGCAGTTCGCGGGGTGGACTCGTGATCTTCTGCCCATGCGAAAGGTGGCACGCGTCATGGTAAGTCACAGTTCTTCCATCGAGTCCTTTTGCCTTGTTGAGTTCATCGAGGAGACCATGTTTGAGAAGGAATTCAGAAAGGTCGAATGTACGATTGGCAACATTTGTGGTTTCCGGACCGATCATGTTGGCGTACTCCTTCATCGTGCTA
>JAYUOQ010000091.1:0-1993 GCA_043760685.1 Armatimonadota bacterium
CGCCAATTCTTACGCGACCACGGCTTCCCGCTCATGAAGGGCGCAGCCGAGTTCATGCTTGATTTTCTCGTGAAGGCACCCAAAGGTTCACCAGTAGAAGGGAAGTTAGTAACAAACCCATCCCATTCGCCAGAGAATGCATTCCGAAAAGCCGACGGAACAACGTCGCAATTCACATACGGGGCAACCATGGATCTTGAAATTGCCCATGACTTATTTAATAACTGCTTGGACGCTATAGACGTTCTACGCAAGGACCAAAAGCGGGCTTACATTGACTTTCGTGCGGAACTGGCTAAGGCCCTCAAGGACCTAGCCCCGCTACAAATCAGCAAGAAAACGGGACGACTCCAAGAATGGATCGAAGACTATGACGAGCCAGAGCCAGGCCACCGACACGTATCGCACATGTATGGTTTGTACCCCGGAAACGAAATTTCTCTTAAGGAAACGCCAGAGCTAGCACTGGCAGCCCGCAAGTCCCTCGAATACCGACTCAGTCACGGTGGTGGACATACAGGCTGGAGCCGAGCTTGGATCATTAACCTGTGGGCCAGATTGCAAGAACCCGAGATTGCTCACGAAAATGTTGTAGCACTCTTATCTAAATCGACCCTTCCTAACCTTTTTGACAACCACCCACCATTCCAAATTGATGGGAATTTCGGGGGTTGCGCAGGAATCGCAGAGATGCTCATTCAGAGTCAAGTCGATGATATCCATCTTCTCCCCGCTTTGCCTATCGCGTGGGCGACTGATGGTCATTTCTATGGTCTCAAGGCTCGGGGCGGCTGGACCGTTGATGCTGAATGGAAAGGCGGAAAAATCACTCGCTATCGAATATCGGGTTCGAGAAAAGACCGACCTAAAGTCTTTGTAAATGGAAAGGAAGATGATCCGAAAATCGGAGTCTGGAAATCAACTGAAAATAAATAAAAAATGGCGCATCTCTGCGCCATTTTTAATTCTTCCTGGTTGATCTATTCTTCGCCGATGAATGCAACTCCTGCTGATCCTTGAAGGACACTATCCGTATCTATTCGCGAAAGAAGTCCATCTTTATCAACCCTAAAGGTTACGATTCCACGGAGTCCAGCCCCGAGAAGGTAAAGTGACCGTCCGTTCTTGCTGATGGCCAAGTCAACTGGAGTAGATCCTTGGATTGGAGTTGAGTTTCCGGCCAGCGTAACAAAGCCATGTCGGCTAATGTCGTACGTGGAAATCGTCCCAGAACCCGCATTTGCGGCAAAAACAAATTTGTCATCCGGCGACGTTGCCGCCCAGCATGCCGCCGTTTGGGTTGTTGGCACTGACGCACTAATACTCTGTAGATTGAGACCGTTTATTCGACCATAGGAAGAAACCGCTGATGCACCACTCGCGCCGCCAAATGCCTCGGTAACAAACAAGTATCCGGAGTTGCTAAATGCAAATCCGAATGGAGTTGCACCATTTGAGTTTGAAAATTGTGAGTTCTCAATTTGTCCGGACCGGTTAACTTCAAAGACTCCAATTTTGTTTGTTGCTTTTTCGGTCACAACCAAGTGCTTCCCATTGGGAGAGAAGGATATTTGGGCTGGATTGGTGTAGGTTGCACTAAGACCGGAGGACGATCCCGAGATTGGTGTCGCACCGGTGCCATTGATTCGAAATCCTTGAATGCCACTTGGGCTTGTAGTCGTTCCCTGGTTGAGGACAAATACAACATTGTCTCGAATAGCAACGCTAACCGGTCGGGTACCCAGCGAAGAGAATCGAGTCAAGAATCGGATTTGATTCCATCTCGCAGAGAATACGGAAACGGTTCCATCACCTGCATTAACTGCGGCAATCAGGTTTGAATTGTTATCATAGGAAACTGCACCTTGGCTACCAAGTCCCCCGCCAGTTCCGATGCCACCAGTTGGGATTGTTGCATTAGGGACAAGAGTGCCGTCTCGTCGGGCAGTAAAAACTTGCAGGCTATTCCCTGAAACTTGGTTGCTAATGCTAA
>JAYUOQ010000092.1:0-4947 GCA_043760685.1 Armatimonadota bacterium
TTTAACGGCTCAACGGTTCCCGAAAAAGCAGATGTAGTCATTATCTCGATTCCCTTCACCGTTCTACGGGGAATACAAGTTGATCCTCAAGTTGGATTCTCTGCCGACAAAACTAGGGCGATTCAAACAATGGGCTACGGCACGAATGCCAAAACAATGATTGCCTTTAACAGCCGATATTGGGCGACCCAATTCAATTCAAATGGAGGTGCCCTCTCAGACTTACCAAATGTTCAAAACACTTGGGAAACCAACCGAGCAAACTCAACTTTGAAGTCTATCATGACTGACTACGGTAGCGGCAACCGGGGAGCTGCTCTTAGAACGAATCTCCTGCAGTCTCAAGTGAATGCATTTCTAAGTGACTTAAATCTCGTCTTTCCTGGAATCAGGGCCAACGCAGCTAAATCAGGGACGAACTATGTCGCGCATCTTGAGCATTGGCCAAGCAATCCCTTAACTCTTGGTTCTTACACCAGCTATAAACCGGGTCAGTTCACCGGAATTGAAGGGTTGACTGGTGAAGCAAGTGGGTTGGTTAAGTTCGCAGGTGAACACACTGACCCTTTCTACTCATACCAAGGATTTATGGAAGGGGCATGTCTGAGCGGCCTTAGGGCCGCAAATGAAGTGCTTGGTGACATAAAGGCGGGAAGAATCTAACGGAGGAAACCCCGTCAACAGGATTGCATTTTGAACTCAATCTTACCTTTGCTATCCTCATGTTCCTTTCACCTCAATGGCAATGGAGACCATCAGAAAAGCTAAATTCTTTGCACCTATTGGACCTCATCCAAACGAACGCGAATTAATCGAAATTTAACACCTGTCCGATAGACTTGTTCCATCAAAAAATTCGCTTTCCTCATTGTATGCATCTTCACTATTGCTTCGATTGGATTCGGTCAAACCGACACGACACCTGAAAGATCTAAGTTGCCACAGCAAGTTAGAATCTCATTTGGAGAGGATGCATCCACGATGATGCGTGTTGTGTGGCAGACCGAAGTTCCCACGTCTCAAAGCCTGGTTGAATACGGCTCGTCTAACCAATTTGGAAATTCAGCTTTGGCAACCCGAAGGACTTACCCCTACGAAACTGGTGCAATTGTCGAAGCGACACTTTACAATCTCAAACCAAATTCCACTTACTATTATCGTGTGGGCAATGCCGCTGATGGTTGGAGCAAAACCAGCCAGTTTCGCACCGCCGACCCCAATCCAAAAGAGTTCTCATTTACGGCTTTTGGAGATCACGGAATTTCGGAAGATGCCGTAAAAAATGTCGAGAACACCCTTTTTGAAAATCCGGCATTTCACTTGTTGCTTGGCGATATTTCTTACGCAAACGGAACACAGCCAATCTGGGACTCCTATTTAAAACAAATTGAGCCGGTTACTTCACGAATTCCTTTCATGATTGCCTACGGTAACCATGAGAATGAAACAATGACCATTGACGGAAAAGCAAACCACATTGGTTATGTGAGCACTCTGACTCGGTTCGCTATGCCAGGCTATGAGCAACACTATACTTTCGATTACGGCAATGCACGGTTTGTAACCTACAATTCTGATGACTACCAAAACCCGTTCCAACTAGCATGGCTCGACCAGGCTCTAGCGGCGGCGCGTCAAGACAAGCGGATCAAATGGATCATTGTATTCGAGCATCACCCGCTCTACGGCACTTCAAAAGGGCGAGGCGATAATGCAGGAGAAATTAAGGCGATTGGTCCAATTTTGGACAAGTATAAGGTTGACCTAGTCCTGGCAGGACACGACCATCATTACGAACGGCAATTCCCCATGCGCGATAACCAAATCGTCAGCAAAGAGCAGACCTCTTACAAACAGGGAGTCGGCACCTTGTTCATCACTCAGGGTGGGGGCGGAAAATCCCTTTATGACTTCTCGGACCCTAAGCCTGACAAGTGTGCCTTTCGAGAACGGACCACTGGCTACGTCCGTGTAACGGTTCGAAGTAAGGGCGCCCTAACAATTGAAGCAAAAAGAATTGATCGTTCGATCATGGAAACAATCACTATCAATCCATAGTCGTCGAGCCTTGAGATACTAGTCAATCATGACCGTGGTCTCCTGACATCTGATAAACTGCGGTTCATGAATGCCCTTGGTCTTCTTCAAGAACTTGTTTCGGTGCCGGGTCCTCCGGGACAAGAAGGCGGTGTTCGAGAAGTAGTAAAAGGGCATCTAGACCGACTTGGTTTCACCCATATCACAGATGTGAAGGGCAACCTAATTGTCCGACTCGGGAAATCATCGAAGGCCAAGGTCGTTGTGACCGCCCACATGGATGAGATCGCCCTATTTGTCCGTCAAATCAACCAGGACGGTTCACTAAAAGTTGCCCCCCTAGGAGGGATCTTCCCTTGGAAGCTAGGAGAGGGACCTGTAACAATCATGGCGAGTGAAGGTCATTTCGATGGGATTTTGAGCGTGGGTTCAATCCACACTGAAAGCAACCTTAGTTCAGCAAAACGGGCCAAAACCGAGGTTTTAAGTTGGGACATGACAACGGTCATGACCGGGCTTTCGAAAGAGGAATTGAAGAATCGGGGCGTCCGACCTGGTACAAGAGTAGCAGTATCACCGAGCCGCCGCACTCTTACTCAATTCGGAGACTTTGTCTCAGGCTACTTCCTCGATGACCGAGCCGACTTAGTTAGTTGGCTCCTGGCTTTAGAATCTTTGAAAGGCCAGGATATTGATGTTGCATTCGTTGCGACGACGAGTGAAGAAGTCGGAGGAGAGGGTGCCATGTATTTCTTGACAAACGAGCGACCAGACATTTGTATTGCTCTTGAACTCGGACCCCAAGTTCCGGATGCTCCGATAACAATCAATGCAAACCCAACCGTGTGGGTCAATGATGCCTATGCGGCAATGCCTCCTCATCTCGGTGATGTCCTTGCCCGAGTGAGCCAGTCCACCGGTATTGAGTTACAGTTTCAGGCGTTATCCAGGGGAGGAAGCGATGCTTCTTGTTGCGCTGCCAAAGGTCTCTGCGCTCACCCCATCACGTTAGGCTTACCGATGGAGAACAGCCATGGCTACGAAGTCATTCACAAAGACTCTATGCAAAAGCTTGCAGAATTAACTGTTGGCTTGCTCAAGGCTCTTTGAACTCAAATATTCCCGGAGCCACTTGACTCCAAGCCGAGTGGCTTCGATGCCATCTTCACCGCATTCAAGTTCAATATCCAGGCAAATTGGCGCTCCATTCAGGCGGCTCAATAGGATATCTAGTGTTTCTCGTATTTGAACGACACCTTGACCCAGCCGGCAACCGTCAAAGTAATCCCCTTTGTTCGAGCGATAGCTTCCCTGCTCAACAGACTTAAAATCCTTAATGTGAATCAACTTCGGAATTGGCAATTCCTTCGCCGCTTCGACAGGATTAACATTGGCCAATACAAAATTACCGATGTCAAAGCAAAGGCCGATATTTCTATTCTCAAGAGGCTCTAAAATCGTAAGTAGTCGTGACGGCGTGGCGAAGACGGCACCATGATTTTCCAATGCCAGCCCCACGTCTGGATTGGCGAGATCCTTCAAAACATCAATAGTTCCGTACCTGACCAACTCCACTCCATCGCTTGAAGTTGGATTCCCAGAAAAGACTCGTACAGATCCGGCCGAGAAAGTCTTGGCCAGAGATATGCCAAGTTCAATTTTTGCTCGCTCTATTCGAAGACGAGCAGTGTCTTCGTGGTTGAAATCATTCGTCACGCTAACGGCGTGAACTTTCAATCCAGTTCTATCGAGAGCCGCCATTGCTTCGATCACGAAGTTTGAAATCGTTTCTTCACTTGGCAAGTGGTCACGAACAGCTCCAGGCTCATAGAGAAATGCGTCGAGAATCTCGATTCCATCTGCACCTGCATCCTTGGCAAATTCAATGAATTTGCCAATGGGCATTTCGCCAGTCCGCCACGCACTCAAAACCGAGTACCAGCAGATGCCGATTAACACGTTATTGTTTTGCAGTGAGGAAGTGAACAATTGGTGAATAGAATATTACGGTTCCGACAACACCAACAAAGCAAATTGCGAGAGCCGATTTGGTGCTCACGCATGCTTCGTGAGGTGAGAGATCTGATTCGTCGGCTTCGGAATAGGCAGACTTAATAATTCGCAGATAATAGAAAGCAGCAAATGCTGAGTTTGCCAAAAGGATGATTGCCAGCCAGCTTTCTTTGAAACGAACGAGATCGAATACAAAAAGTAACTTTCCAACGAACCCGGCGACAGGTCCAATTCCGATCTGTGAAAGGACAAAAACAACCAACAATGCAGCTAAACCGGGGCTCCTTTTCGAAAGCCCTCGCAATGAATTAATGGTAATTGGTTCCTGGTCATTTTTCGCCACCAGGGCCAAAATAACGAAGACCCCGAGAGTGGCAAAAACGTAACCGATCAGAAAATATCCGAAGAAGATCTTCGAGTCGGCGTTTTCTCTTAGCAAGCCCGACAGGTAGATAAGAATATAACCCGCATTCACCATCGACGAGTAAGCCAAAATCTTCTTGACGTCTCGCTGCCCAAAAGCCATAACGTTTCCGATGACCATTGAAAGAATGCTTAGGGCCAAACACACTGGAAATGCGATCGCCTTGAACATCACTGCCGACAGGACAATGTTGTAAAGGGCTATGAAAGGTCCAATCTTTGCTCCAGTCGCCATGAACGCTACAACGTTTATCGGGGCTCCAGCATAGACATCTGGTATCCATTGGTGAAATGGGACCAGTCCGCATTTAAAGCCAATTCCGACCATAAGGAAGGTAAAGCTTAAGAGGAACAAAGGCCGGTTCTCTGGGTGTGCAGGAGACATAAATGTCTTGAAAGAATCCAAGTTGAGACTTCCTGTAGCCCCATATAAGAAGGCAATTCCGTACAGTAAAAAACCTGTTGCGAATGCTC
>JAYUOQ010000093.1:0-1991 GCA_043760685.1 Armatimonadota bacterium
CGTCGTAAATTCGCTTCAAGCGATACTTACCGCCCTCCATCGAGTAATCGGCTCCAAGCAAGCCACCAGGGGTCCCACTGACACCAGGGATGTCACCACCAGACGCCCACATGTGTCCGATGACGATTTCACCCAACATGTCGGTAAACAAGTAGTTGAGATCGCTCCGGGAAGCAACTCCATCAAGGAACGGCTCGTATCGCTTTCGCATTTCTTCGGCATTGATTCCGTGAAGGTTTGCTGCGTAAAACAACATTGGCTCATTTCTCCAAATTTCGTGAAAAATTGACTTCCACTCGGTCTTTGGATCAATTTTTACCTTCAGGCCCGAAAGGTTGACGGTACCTTCTCCCGGCGAAGCAGGACCAGCCGTTCCAACAATTGCCGGTCCGCCCGGTCCCATCAATAGGGCCTTGCTTCCGTCCGGAGTCGTCGTTAGGCTCATACCCATTCCGAATGGGCTACTCTTTCGTGTCGCCATGCTCCATTTGCTAATGGAAGCAAAGGGCGACCCGGCCATCGGATTCACTCGGGGAGGAGTCGCCATCGCGAAGAAGCTTCCCGGCGTACCAGGTTCTAAAGCGTTGTACTCAGCGGTTGGCATTGGCAAAGCAATGATTCGCTTCTCGATTTCATCGAGGTCGACGCTGAACTTTGGTTCATCAGCCTTCTTTGCGGGTTCGGTTCCGGGCGGAACGGCGATGACTTCTTCATCGCTTTCAGGGCTCAAAGGATTCGGTAGCTCCTTGGTAAGAACCACACAATACATTGAACTTAGTACCACGGGATTGGTCATGCTGGACATGTCCAACCAACTGGTCGATGGACCAGCGTTGGTACTCGCATAGAAATAGAGATACTTGCCGTTGCGATCAAAAATCGGACTTTTTGCTTGGCTTAAGCCATCGGTGATCTGGGTAGCTTTGCCAGTTGCCAGGCTGTATAAGAAGATCGCTTGCATGTGGCTATCGAGGTCCCTGGCATAAGTAATCCACTTCGAGTCAGGCGACCAACGCGCCTCCATTGTTACGTTCGGGTCGGTGTAAGTTTTGTGATCAACCAATGTGTTCTTACCTGTTGCAACATCCAGAATCCACAATTTATTTCGGTTGTCGGTATAGGCAATTTTGGAAGAGTCTGGCGACCAATATGAAATTCCCGAACCGAAATAATAAGCGGGTGAATCGCCAAGATCCATCAACTTTGTGGTTGCGGTGGCAGCGTCATACAGTGCCATTTGCTGTTTTCCAGCTTCATCGGTAATGAACGAAATCGTTTTGCCGTCAGGTGACCAAGCTGGATCTCGACGGAACACTCCTTGTTGGCTACTCAGGAACCGGGCATCACCCTTTGAAGCGGGGACCGTGGCAACCCAACCTCTCGCAGTTACTACGGCCCTTTGGCCGCTTGGCGAAATGCTTGCACCGTTAACGTAATCACCAACCGATTTGAAAGTGGTTCTCACTTCAGGGAAGTCTCCCCGTATATTGATATTGACTCGAGTCGATTTCTTTGTGGCTAAGTCAAAGAGATTGATACTTCCGAGCTTTTCGTAGACGATGGCACCAGGTCCAGCGGATGCGGACTTAAGATCAAAGCCATTGCCGGGAACCTCTTCGGTAACTCGCTTGCTATCAACATCAAAGCTATTGAGACCAACAGGTCCCTTTGGATCACTTAAGAAATAGACCTTGTTGCCGACCCACATTGGATAGGAGTCGTTCCAACCTTTTCTGGGAATCTCGAAGACTTTGGAATCCGACATCTGTCCGATCCAAATTGAATAAGCCTGCCCACCTCGGTATCGCTTCCAGGCATCCTGCCACTTAAATCCTGGCACGTAAGCCAAATTCTTCATGTCGGGCGAAAATGATGCCATCGTTCCCATTGGGAAAGGAAGTTGCTTGGGAACACCACCTTCCGTACTAACGGTGTACATCATCGGGGCTGAGGTGTTTGAAAGCATTGCCGATGCTAAAATCACCGATTTT
>JAYUOQ010000094.1:0-1988 GCA_043760685.1 Armatimonadota bacterium
AACGTTATCGACTTGAGAAGAAGGACCCTAATGCGGCACTCAGTGAGCCAGTTAAGCCGATTGTTTACTACGTTGCTCGAGAAGTGCCCGACAAGTGGAAAGAGATAGTTCGTCAATCTATTGAAGACTGGCAGCCAGCGTTCGAGCAAGCAGGATTTAAAAACGCGATCATTGGCAAACTGGCTCCAACTAAAGAAGAGGATCCAGATTGGGACGCAGAAGACGCCAGATACAGCGTTATTCGTTGGGCGCCAAGCGAAGTTGCCAATGCTATGGGACCATCCATCCAGGACCCACGAAGTGGTGAGACTATTAACGCCCACGTTATCATTTGGAACAACGTCGTTGATTTGGTCGAAATGTGGTATTTCGCTCAGTGCGGTGCGACCGACCCAGCCGTAGCTCGACTCCCGATTGCAGACGAGTTGATGGGCAAACTCATTAGGTACGTCGTTGCCCATGAAGTAGGTCATACGTTAGGACTTGAGCATAACTTTAAGGCGAGTGCGGCTTATTCGGTTGCTCAGCTCAGGAGCCCAGAGTTCACCGATAAGTACGGCGTCGCTAGTTCGATCATGAGCTATAGCCGGTACAACTACATCACTCAACCAGGTGACGGCGTTCGTAATCGAATTGGCATGGTTGGTCCTTACGACAAGTTTGCCATCGAATATGGATACAAGCCAATTACGGCAGCTATTCCTGACCAGGAGATGCCAACTTTGGATGCTTTGCTTGCCAAACAAGTCAACAACCCTTGGCTTAGGTTTGGTAACTATAAGTATTCTGGTACCGATCCTCAGATGCAGTCTGAAATCATCGGAAATGATCCGGTAGAAGGAACTCGGCTTGGGATCATGAACTTGGAAAAAATCGCCAAGGAGATTCTTCTGCCGGCTACTTCAAAGTACGGGAAGTCATATGACCGAACCACTGAGGTCTACGGGAACCTCATGAATCAGTACATTACTGAGCTCATGCACGTTCAACAATTAGTTGGTGGTGTGATTGAGACCGATAACCATGTCGGTCGAGGCCCAGGTGCGATTTTCACTCCTGTTTCTGCTGCGCAGCAAGCGAAGGCAGTAAACCTCCTGATGATGAAAGGCGTTCGACCTCCGATGCCGCTTTTGAGCCAGGCAGTCATGAGCAAGATTCAGCCAACTGGCTATTCGGAGTCCATGTCTGGAGTGCAGTCAATCATTCTTCGAGGGTTGCTTTCCGATCGAAAGGTTAAGAACTTAGCCGACTTCGAGGTTCAATATCCTGGAAAGGCTTACACGGTCTCGATGTTAGTCAATGATGTGGTCAATGCAGTATTCATGGAAATGAATCAGCCGAAAGTTACGACAACGGTATTTGAGCGAAATCTTCACCGAAGCTTCCTGAAAATGGTGGATGGTCGAGTTAACGGAGCAAGCGCAAGCCAAACAGATCTCCGACCGTTGATGAAGGATGCTCTGCGAGGCGTTTTGGCAAAAATGCCATCGGCTATCGCGCGAGCAGGAGACAAAGTCACGAAGTCTCACTTGATGGAAACGAAGATTGATCTTGAAAAGATCTTGACCGATAGCTTTGCAAAGGCGGGTGGAGTTCCTCCGCAACAAAGCCTTCGCGAGATGCTTGGTTTGCCATTGAACTTTGATGCAAAGTCAAATGATAAGTGCTGGGCTTGGCACATTCCAACGGAAATCCTTGAGATTCTGAAGGAATACAAGGACAAGTAGGGATTAGCTTTCAGCTTTCAGCTTTCGGCTATCAGCCATCAGATTCTTGTTTGGATCTGGTGGCTTTTTTGTTTTTGCTTGGGGCGCAACCGAGGAAGGTCTCAACTCGTATCAATGGGTGATGTTGTATCCAAAGGACCCTAAGGTCCGAGTTGAGCGTCGCGAGAAGACGCTAAAAATTGAATGGGACTGGGGAGGTGGTGGTCATATATTCCTCGTTGTGGGAGTCGCTCTCCTGCCATTCTTTTGGTGGACTTTTGG
>JAYUOQ010000095.1:0-13863 GCA_043760685.1 Armatimonadota bacterium
GTCATCGTCATAGTGGAGTGCAATACAAGCTAAATCCATCCAGGCATCAGCTTGAGTATCAATATCAGCATGAGTCATAAGCCCTTCCGCCCGCAAAAGCCAATACTTTTCCGCAAGCTCTCGGTTATCCTCTCTCCGATAAATCCCTCCCAACAGACCCTGCAATTCAAGCCTTAATGAAACACTAAGACTCTCCGCCTCTACGGCCGAAGTGGCGAGTGTCTCAAAGTCGGATCTCAGCCCAGCTTCCATAAAGATTCTCGCTAGGCTCTGGGCAAATTGAGATAGTAGTTCTGATGATTGGTTCACAAGGGCAAAATTGATTGCCTTTCGAAAGTTGCCGAGATCACTCCAAAGAATCTCGGATTCTGTACTCCAATGGCCTTCATCAAATTTATGACGGACAACTTCAGCTAAGTCGGAGAAATAATGAGCATGCTTTAGGTGAAGGGAGTGCAGCGAGAAATTTTGTGCCTGCGACTCAACAAATTCTGCAACAACATCAAGAGAACGATATCTCATCTTTTTGCCGACAATCGTTCCAACCAACAAACTGTTATCGCGAAGTACTTCAATTGAATCTTGTATATGTAATTCTTCACCAAGAATACGCTCAGCATCCTTCAGGAAAAACCCTCCAGAAAACACCGTAAGTTCGATCAAGACTTCTCTCGCTTCTGAATCAAGGAGGTCAAAAGACTCGGCAACCACGTTGCTGAGATTGGCATGACGATCATTTGATGTTGTTCGACGTCTTAATACGTCGATCTTTCTTCCATCAAGTTGACTTTTGAGTTCAAACAAGGAAACATATTTAAGTCGTCCGGCTGCCAATACGATGGCAAGCGGCATACCCTGGACCGATTGCACGATTGACTCGACTAGCGCCCGGTTCCCCTTGTTAATTTGAAAGGAAGGATTCACCTGGCGGACCGCTTCGATAAACAATAATTCGGCATCAACCTTGCCGTTTTCATCTCGTTTCAATCCCAACGGACCAATGAAGAATTCGGTTTCCCATTTGGACGTCAAGAGAACTCGGCTTGTAGCAAGGATTTGCAACTCCGAACAAAACGTCAGCAAATCCTCGATAAAGGGCAGAATATTCGGAAGCTTTTCGAGGCAGTCAAGAATAATGAGGCATTGATGGTCAGCTAAAATTTCCCGAATTCCGCCAGGGCTTCGTCCTTCTTGCCCCAAGGACATCGAATTTGCCAACGAAGCAGCAATGTCCTCGCTATTCGATAATTCATCGCAATCCACGAGCCAAACGCCGTCGGAGAAATCTTGGCACAGAGATTTGCCAACATAGTTTGCCAGGGTTGTCTTCCCAATACCGCCGGGTCCAGCGATGGTAACTAGCCGACGTCGCTCATCAAGCAACAACTCCTTTAACCGTGACCGCTCACTTGATCGACCAACAAATGGTAGTGAAAGGTGACCCAGATTGTGATTGAAGCTTGGTCCGAAATGGTGGCCAACTTTCAAGTTCTCAATCGCTATTCCTGGAAGTCCAGAAATCCCAAAAACATAAATTCTTTCGCCATGCTTGGCAACTATAACGCCTAAATCAACTAGTTGGTCCCTAATTTTCTCATATGCCATCAGAAATTCCGCCGAGGTCCTGGACACCAAAATGCCACCGGATTCCGCTGCACTCATAATTCGTTGACAAGTGTTAATGCCGGGCCCGTAGGCGTTCAGGTGGCCGTTTGCATCCTCCAGCTTTGTGATTTGTCCAGTGTGGATTCCAATGCGCATGACAAGTCCACAATGCACCATTTTTCTTGCCACCTCAATTGCAGGTGAAATCGAACCGGAAAACACGAGAATCGAGCCGTCACCAGTGTCCAAAATCAATGGTCGTTCGTCACAATCAACCAAAAACCGATTTAAAAGCGACTTAAGGGCTTGGATGCATTCAACTTGAGCTTCCATCGATTTTGTCGAGAAACTTACGATGTCCATTGAGACCACGTGGACTACTTCTTCTCGAAGTCTTTCCTTCTCCATTAATACACCTTTCGAAAAACGGCTACTTTTGGAATTGTACGGCAATTCAAGATTTGTTCCAATCGTCCTCTAATGTTTGAACCTCAAGCCATAGGCGACACATGGTAATTCCAATTGCCAGACAAATCAATGAGCGCCGTCGGGTCGTCATGCCCCAATTCTACACCTGCTTTGACAAGGCTGCACTACAACATGTCCGGTTTGGGTATATCTCCGTTTGCAAATTCATGTCACTAGCTTCCGTTCATCTTTGCCTTGCAGGTTATTCGCCAAAAGCAAAACAACAATCCGCAGTTCAATCTTTCTTTATCCATCCAGGCAATGTATCTGTAAGAATTTCGTTAATGGATTTCCTGCTATCTGGTGTGATATGCGCAAAAGGCTTTGATTGGTCTATGCCGCTCAGGACTTCACGCAAGCGATCGTAAACCTGGATTTTGGCTTCAGCGGGAAGGTCTGCAAATGCTGAAGAATAAATCATTGGACTACATGAGTACTTCAACAGCTTCGTTTTCAAGTCAAATTCGGAGAGTCTCCGACCTAGCTTGTCCGGCGGAGAGCTTTGAGAGTAGTAAGCGGAAAACCCGCTTGAGCCTTTGATTGGGTCGGTCAAAATTGGCTCACCCGCACTGAGCAACGCCTGCACCAAGGGTTCACAAGCATTTTGGACTCGATCATGAATTTGATTGCTGACGTGATCCTTTGAAAACCCAAATTTCAGAAGATCAGTTGCTTCCTTTACGGCTCTCCGAGTCAAGAAGCTTGCTTTAGTGATCTGATTCTGGATGGTCATTTGTTGCTCGATAACCATCAGAGCCACAATGTCAGAGTTTGAAGTCATGTACTTTTTGACATCAAAGTATCGTGCCAAGTCAGTCACGTTTGCCCCTTTTTTAGTATCGATAATGGATGCCTGCTCATTGCCTCTAGCGACTTCGTTACCCATGTGACGCTGTTTACCGTGTTGCCCCGTTACGTACCAACCGCCCCAGCGATCTTTGACTTCACTGGTTGCCGTAGTTTTATAGGAGCCATTGGCGAATCTTGGCATCCCATCCGGACCCGCATAGACTGATCGAACCATGAGTCCGGGAACCTGACCGGTCATCGATGAAAAGTGACACTGAAAGCACTCCATGGTCTGGCGAACCAGCTTTGGCTCTCGTGTCGCTTGATTTGCAATTGTGAAAAATACGGGACCAACTTTGGGGTCAATTCCAATGATTTCGATGACCGGAGCATTGGGTACCCACCCAACGTAGGTGTGATCATTGAAGTAAAGTGCTTGGGGAGTTAACGGCGAAATGAAATTTGATTGCAAACTTGTTTTTGAAAAAACGAGGATCTGAGACTCTGACGATATCGCAAGTTCTTTGAGGATCGACTTGAGATATCCTTGCTTCGGTTCAAAGGTGAGTTTAAGGTTTCCTGTCCGAACCCTCTCAATCAATGTTGAGACCGGGTCACCCATTTTCGGTGCAATAAATTCAGAGGGAATGTCTGAGTACGTATCTTGTTTGATGTTCGCAAAGACGAGCGTGGCAACGCATACCAACGGAAACAGAATGGGCCTTGTTCCAAAATGAGTCCTCAGTGACTTCGGTTGTAATTTCATTTTCTTCGAGGTCCACTTTGAGGGTGCACAATATTTCCGGCTCGAACTATGATTGACATCATAGTTCTGGAATTCAATTCTTTGGACGTACCATATTGGGCAACAGTTTCTTCCTGCGCTTGTGAACATTCAAGTACGTTATTCCTTCGGAGTTTGCCTTAATTTCACGGGAGGTTTCCTTAGGAATGACAAGAATCTGCCCGGTTACAAGCACATGCGGCTCCGAATTCACAATTGCCAATCCGCCGCCACATAGAATTGTCATGACAACATCAACTTCATCGTTCGCGTGCGTTGTTACACCTAGGTTTGGTTCCCAACGTACAATTGTCGCGTCAAGATCCTCGGTCTCAGTTCCCCAAATGGCTCCATTAGTGCCGGCCAATTCTGTTGCATCGATTAGGTTCATTGCTATTCCTTTAAGTTGGTTCTTCGGCTGTCTCGATTTTCACGCAAGACCGTTTGTATTCGGGAATACCGCTAACCGGATCATAGGCCCGAAGAGTGAGATTGTTTGCCGCCTTCTTTCCGGCCCAATGGTACGGAATAAACACGGTGTCTGGACGGATGGTTTTGACCACTTTTGCCCGAAGAACGACTTCTCCCCGTCTACTTGTGACTCGCATCCACGCCTGGTCTTGAATTCCGTATTGCTCGGCCAAACTTGGGTGAATCTCGACATAAGGCTCTGGACAGAGATCAACCAATCCACCAATGCGTCTCGTTTGAGTTCCGCTGAGATACTGAGAAACGACACGCCCGGTGGTGAGAACGATCGGATACTCTTCATCGGTAACCTCTGCGGGCGGGCGGTAGGTTACGGCATTGAAGTGAGCTTTTTTGTCGGGTGTGAAAAACTTGAGGTCTTCAAAAAGCCTTGGTGTGCCGGGATGATCTAATGAATAGCAGGGCCAAAACACGCCCATATTGTTCACAATGCGCTCGTAGGTGATTCCCGAATAGTCGGCGGTTCCTCCTTTACTGGCAATTCGAAGCTCGTTAAAAATATCCTCTGACTTCTTGAAGTGATCGAAGAATTTGCCTTTGCCAAGTCGGCGAGCCATTTCAAGAATAATGTCGGTATCCGCCATTGCTCGACCAGGGGGATCAACTGCCTTATTGATCTTAATGACTCTTCCTTCGGCGCTGGTACTTGTCCCTTCCTCTTCTTCGTGTAAAGAACCAGCCATCACAATATCGGCATGTTGAGCCGTCTCATTCAAGAAAAAATCGATAGCCGTATAGTGCTCAAGCTTCTCAAGGGCTTCGCGGGTGAAATTTGAATCGGGAAGCGAGACCAAAGGGTTGAAGCAGATCGAAATAAGCGCCTTAATTTCTCCCGCATGAATCATTTCCATGATCTGGGGAGCAGTATGACCCTTGCCCGGTAGTTCTTCGTCTGTACAGCCCCATACACTACAGATGTATGCTCGGTGCTCGGGATTCGTAATGTCCCTGTTTCCTGGAAGCTGATCGCATTTGTGACCATGCTCCCGACCGCCTTGACCGTTGCCTTGGCCAGTAATAGTTCCGTAGCCACAACCTTTGCGCCCAATTCGCCCGGTAGCAAGCACAAGGTTAATGCAAGACACGACATTATCCACGCCCTTGGTACTGTGTTCGATGCCTCGTGCGTGAAGGAGAAAGCTAGTCTTCGCTTGTCCCCACATCCTTCCAGCAGCCTGGATGTCAGCTACTTTTACTCCTGAAATCCGACTCGCTTCTTCTAGGCTCATGGCGAGGGCGGCTGCTTTTGTTTCTTCCCATCCAGATGTGTAATTATTGATGAATTCTTCTTTCGTAAATCCTTCTTCTATGAGAACCCTGAGAATTCCCAGCAACAATGCTGAGTCCGTTCCAGGAAGAACGGGCAAGTGAATGTCACATGAGCGGGCTATGGGAGTAACTCGGGGATCAATGACAATTAGCTTTGCTCCTCTATCTCGAGCACGCCAAATGTAATCGGTCGTAATCGGAGAACATTCTGCAACATTGGTACCAGCAAGCAGGATTACGTCGGCGTAGACAATATCTTCCCAGGAATTGGCAGCTCGGTCAAGACCAAACGCTTTCTTGTTACCTGCACCAGCACTGACCATACACAGTCGCCCGTTGTAGTCAAGTTCCTGGGTTTCTAGTCCAAGACGGGCAAATTTGCCCATCAAATAGCTCTTTTCATTGGTGAGTGACACGCCGGAAAGGAGGGCAACTGAGTTTTTGCCGTATTTGGCCTGAATTCGCTGAATTTCACTAACCGTTGTCGAGAATGCTTCTTCCCAAGAGATAGGTTTAAACCCAACTCCTTCTATCCGCTTCATCGGATCGAGAAGTCGGTCTGGGTGCCCTCCCTGCATGTATCTCTTAACACCCTTTGGACAAAGTTTGCCTTTGTTGAACGGGAATTCTTCCCACGGCTCAAATCCTATAACATTGTTGTTTTTTACTTTTAGTTGGATGCCACATTGCATTGCGCAAAAACAACAGTGGGTTTTTACAATTTTGTCAGGCTCAGCCCGCCCTACCCAGCCACCCGGCGGAACATATGCAAGGTGCGGTCCGAATTTGTCTTCAAGGACCTGAGCAGATGCAGGGAGTTTTGCCATTGAATTAAGTATAGGTTGGGCAAACGGCTTTTACCTATGATTTTGATCATAGATTTACCTTGCGAGTAACCTAATAACTGCGAATAGGAGAACAACGCCAAGAACCTTTCTTAGATTAGAATCAGGAATTCTGTTCGACCCAAACCACGCTCCCAAAAGTGCTCCGAAGCAAGCAATCATGATTGAATCAGAGTGATTTTGAATGGTTGTGAAGATAGAACTTCCCCGGGCCATTAAGCCAGCAATTGAATTAACAAGAATAAAGAGCGCTGTTACCGCTGCGGTCCTTTTGGCTTCGGACCATTTTAGCAACAAAATAAGCGGGCTCAGGAATATCCCACCGCCGACTCCAACTAGACCGCTCACTAAGCCAATGGCGCCGCCAGCTAAGATTCGCCAAGAGATCGGAGGTTCAACCAAATGACAAGATTCCGGTGGTTTTTGAAGGATTAATGTGACTCCAGAATACAGTAGTACGATGGCCAGAATCCATTCGTGCAAGCTATCAGAAAGCTTCAAAGATCCCCCGAGATATGACATCGGCACTGAACCTAAGATGAATGGCCATGCTAGCCTCCAATCGAAGTGTTTGGCTCTACTAAACATGACAAAAGCGATTAGAGAAACGATGACATTCAATGCCAAAGATAACGTCGAAGCTTCTTTGGTTGGCATAGCGGTAAATGCGAGTAGAGCAAGATAGCCCGACGCACCGCCGTGCCCAACCGCACTGTAAGCTATGGCGACAAATAAGAATCCGCAAAGCAGTAGGAAGTGTTGAACGTCAGGCGTCATCGAGCAAGCCCTTGACTCCGCCACTCAAACTAAATACCTGATCGATCCCCTGGCTCCTGAGGCGCGAAACGAGTTGGCCGCTTCTCACGCCCAAAGCGCAAACCACCAGAGTATTGCCGGAAACTGCATGGGTGTCAAAGTCCAAATTGGGAAGTCTGCGATGAGGCATATTTAATGTGGGTACTTCATCTAGCTCCCTGATATCAACGATTTCGAATGTCCCCAACTCTTCAAAAGCATCGGTCAGCGAATTGAATTCAAAATTACTTTTGCTAGGATGATATTTACCCTGACATCCTGGACAACCTTCAACAATAGTTCGACGCAGTTTTTTCGTTTCACTGGTCCGAAGGTCAACCATGAGCAGGTCGTGTGACATCAGATCACCGTAACCAAGAATGCCTTTGAGGACTTCGTTTGCTTCTAGAATTCCAAGGAATCCTGGGGTTACACCCAAAACGCCAGTTTCAGCGCAGGAATCCACGCAATGATCTTGAGGAATTTCTGGAAACAAGCAGTTTAGGCATGGTCCATCCGGGGTTACGGTCAACAGATGACCTTCGAACTTGTGAATACTTGCCGTCACCAGCATTTTTTGATGACGACGGCAAGCCGCGTTCAGCAAGAATTTAACGGAAAGGACGTCAGTTCCATCAACAATCCAGTCGTATGAACTCACAAGAGAATCGACGTTGGATGCATTCAGCAGCACACGGTGCGACTCGATTTTTACTCCTGGTTGAAGACGGGCTGAGAAGGTCGCCGCACGCTCGACTTTCGACCGACCGACATCTTGAGCCGAGTAAATGACTTGACGATGTAAATTGGACAGTTCTACTTCGTCAAAGTCGACTAGTCCGATAGTACCAATGCCAGCGGCCGCGAGATAAGGCAAAGAACTCGCACCAAGTCCACCGACTCCGACAATCAGCACTCTAGCTTTCTTCAGCTTCTCCTGTCCGGCGAGACCGACTTCAGGCAACTTAACCTGACGTCGAAAATATTCCTCTTCTAGCTCATCGTTTGGGGTGAATGTATCTGCTCCAACCCATCCTGAGTCACCGTTCACAAAAGTTTCCTTTTTCCAAATTGGGACTCGAAACTTCAGTTGATCGATAATCCATTCGCAGCCAGCGAATGCTTCCCGGCGATGTGGCGCCGCAGTTTGAATCAGCACAGCAGTTTCCCCGATCTCCAGGATTCCTACCCGATGCACGACAGTCGCATCGAGTAAACCGAACCGGCTGATTGCTTCCATAATCAAACCTTCTCCCTCGGTTTGGGCGAGTTCGGGATAGGCTTCGTATTCCAAGCGAATGACTTCACGCCCGTTGGCGTGGTTTCGAACCTTTCCCTCGAATGACACGAAACCGCCAGCACCATCGTGGATTGAGGATGACTCGACAATTGGTTTCGACGTTAGTTCAAACAAGTTTTAACCTCCGGAAACTGGCGGGATCAGAGTGATTTCATCGCCATCCTTGATGAGAGTCTGATCATCGACAAAGCTTCCATTAAGCGCAATTCGGATAAGCGATGATGATAAACCTAGACTGCGGCTCACGATGATTTCATCAATGAGTTCTCGAACCGACTGGACATTCACCTCGATAGTTTCCTTTGAAATTCCTGATCGATCTCGAAGTACGGCGAAATATTGGATTTGGACCTTCACTAGTTAGCCCTCCACGGAAGATCAGCGTATTGCACAAATTCGCCAGCCCGCAAAAGTTCTTGATCTTGGGGAATTCTGACTAAACCAGAAGCTGAGGAAAGTCCAGAAATAGCATGAGACCCAATTGTTGAATTGATCGTTACCGTGGGTCCTGGTTCCCAAGAGAGAATTGCAGGCACAAATTCCTCGCGCCCAGGCTTTCGTTCAAAGTCATGGCTCAATACCATTGTTCTGAACGCAGGCGCCTTGCCTAAGAGTGCCATTCCAAAGAGACAAAATGTTGTAATCGCGGACATTGGGTTCCCGGGAAGTCCCAACCAGACTTTACCGTCGTCTCGCGTACCAAAGCCAACTGGCTTTCCGGGTTTCATCGCCACTTGCCAAAATTTTAGCGAGAAGCCACCTGATTCCACGCATGGTCGTACATAGTCACGATCTCCAACTGAGACACCTCCAATCGTGATAAGTAGATCATGTTCCGATGCCAGGGATTCCAGCAATTCAGTGGTCTTCGTTTCATCGTCCGGTACGGATGCGGTCGAGACTTGGCATCCAAAAGATGTCAATATGCCATATAAAGCAATCGAGTTTGACTCGAAAATCATCCCTTCACGGGGCTGTTCGTCTGAATGCAGGAGTTCGGAACCAGTACTGACCAGTGCGACTCTAGGGGAACTCATAACGGAAATTGAATCAAGACCTTGTGATGCTAAGGCTGACAACACGGGGGGCGTTACGACTTTCCCTTGTTCGACTAAGACATCGCCGCGCGAAAACTCTTCGCCCTTCAACCGTATGTGAGACCCAGCTCTCAACTTAGCTTCGCTTGTTAAGATGTCGGCCGATGCGCGGCAGTCCTCTTGGGCAACCACTGAAACTGTGCCATCAGGGATTGTTGCTCCGGTATATATTCGATAAGCCTCACCCGAATTCACCTGTTGGACACCAGATCCTGCAGCAACGATTCCGACAATTTTCCAAGGACCATCGAGGGATCCCAAGGCGTACCCGTCCATTGCGCTGTTCGAAAAAGCTGGCGAGTCAAATCTTGCCTGAATCGATTCACTTAGTCGTCGTCCAGACGCTTCCCGGAGTGGCACTAAATGTGCTCGTCCGTTCCACTGATTTGCTCTAACAATTTCCAGTGCCTCGTCAAATGAGATCAAGAATGTCCACCACTGCTAAGCATCGCTTTTGCGTGGAGCAATGCTGGAAATAGGGCACATAAAGCATCCTCGCACGCTCCCGGTGAACCCGGAATTGCTACGATTATCGAGGACTCCGCGACCCCTGCAACCGAACGGCTGAACATTGCCGTTTTCAATCGGTCTTGTCCATATTGCCTCAAAGCTTGAACGACACCTGGTAGCTGAATCTTTAGTAGAGGCTCGATTGCCTCGGGAGTGATGTCCCTTGGTCCGATTCCGGTCCCTCCAGTTACCAAGATGATGTCAATCTTTTTATCAATCCAGCCTTGGATAACCACCTGAATTGGGGAAGCTTCATCGGGAACGATGTCCCGTGCGACAGAGATTGCTCCAAGATCGTTGAGCCCCTGTTCCAAAACCTGGCCGGAACTGTCCGCATAAGTTCCGGCGGATGCCCGATCACTTACTGTAAGGATTCCAGCACTCCACTCGCCGCCAAAGACAAAGTCACTCTTTCCACCGATCTTTTCAAGCAACCGAATTGCTACGATTTCCATGTCGTCATCAATCATCTTGAGCATGTCGTACAGGGTGAGAGCCGCCGCAGCTGCGGCAGTCATGGCTTCCATTTCGACGCCAGTTTTGGCAACTGACTTAATGCAGACATCAACCGTAATACGGTCGTCAAGAAGTTCAAATTCGACTCCGACAAACTCAATCGGAATGTTGTGGCAATAAGGAATCCACTCCGTGGTCTTCTTCGCTGCGGTGACGGCAGCTGCCTTTGCAATGGATAGAGGGTCTCCCTTTGGAACTCTTCCTTCTCGAATAGTTTGGAGCGTTTCCGGCGAGGCTGTCAGTACGGCTTGTGCTTTTGCGATCCGCAAAGTGCTGACTTTGAATGAAACGTCTCTCATCCGCCTATTTGCACCATGCTCAATTGATCAAGTTGTTTCCAGTTATTCATTGGTGGATGCCCGCCCCATTTTGTCGAGAGGTCTGCTCGTATTGCTTTGATGATTTCGTCGTCAGCTGCGTTCATTCGAACCATGTCCCTTAAGCTTGATTGATTTGGAAGGAAAAGGCATGTTTTGAGTCGTCCGTCGGCTGACAATCTGACGCGATTACATCCTTCACAAAAGCTATCCGTGACGCTCGTGACAAAACCGACAGTTCCTTCAAATCCTTCAATCCAAAACTCCTTGGCTACATCGGACTTCTCACCCGGCAATCGATTCAGGACAAAGCGGCTCTCCAAGATTTGCTTCATAGAGGAATAGCCCATCACGCGTTCCGGCTTCCAAAGATTTCCTCCAAAGGGCATAAATTCAATAAATCGAATCTGAATTGGACGATCTCGCACAAACTCAACGAAGTCAATCAACTCATCATCGTTCATGCCGGGCATGACAACCACGTTGATTTTTGTAGAGATTCCCGCTGAAATCGAAGCTTCGATACCAGCCATTACTTTGGTAAATGCGTCTCGACGAGTAATGGCTTCAAATCGATCGGGTTGCAAGGAGTCTAAGCTGATATTAACACCATTGAGCCCAGCATCTTTAAGCGGGATTGCCATGCCTTGTAGCGAAGTGCCATTCGTTGTCATGAGCAACCGTTCGAGCCCCTCAATTTTTCCTAAGATTCGGACGAGGTTCACAAATCCCTTTCGTACGGTCGGTTCACCGCCTGTCAACCTAACTTTTCTTACGCCAAGGCGAATAAAAATTCTGACAAGTTTTTCGATTTCTTCAAAGCTAAGAATTTCAGTCCTGTCTTGCCAAGTGATGCCACTGGATGGCATGCAATATTGGCATCGAAAATTACACCGGTCTGTCAGTGAGACTCGCAAATAGTCGTGTCGCCGCCCGTGGGAGTCCATGAGAGGCTCAATTTCGGGACAGCCCTTCGCTTGCACATTATTATTGTCCGTCATTTTATTACTCGACTACCATGATAAGGATCATAACTTAATTTCAACATCTGAGCGAAGAATATTGTATGTCGGTCAAAAGTCTCGCTATCCGTGTTCTTACCTTGAACACATTAGCATTTACTGTTTGCTTTGCCGTGTGGACAATGTATGGGGTGTTGGGCGCATTTTTGTCCGACGCTCACATCATTAATATCGATAAAGTACAGTTGGGTTGGCTCATCGGCGCGCCAATCCTGACCGGCTCAATTCTTCGGCTTCCGGTCGGTGTTCTTGCCGATCGATACGGTGGAAAACCCGTGTACATCGCGGTCATGTTGATCGCGGCAATCGGTGCGGCTTTAACTTCCTTTGCCTCAACTTACAATCAACTCTTGCTTTGCGGTCTGGTGTTCGGAACAAGCGGCGCAGCATTTGCGGTCGGCATCGCATATACGTCAACATATTTTCCAAAGGAGAGGCAGGGAACTGCCCTCGGAATTTTTGGTGTCGGTAACGCTGGCTCAGCCATTACGACTTTAGTTGCTCCATCCGTCTTACAAAGACTGTATCGCGGGGGAGAAAACCCTGAAGGCTGGCGCCAATTGCCACTCTATTACGCTGCAGGACTTGTCCTTATTACAGTCCTCTTTGCCCTTTTAACAGTTAATCGAAAACCTCATGAAGCCGAGTTGAAAACTCTGGCTCAAAAACTAAGACCACTAAGAGACGTGCGCGTTTGGCGATTTGGCGTTTACTATTTCTTAGTCTTTGGTGCCTTCGTAGCTTTGGCCCAATGGCTCGTTCCTTACTATCTCAATGTCTATGGAATGTCGCTTGCAACCGCA
This sequence comes from Armatimonadota bacterium, assembly GCA_043760685.1. GTDB lineage: Bacteria > Armatimonadota > Fimbriimonadia > Fimbriimonadales > Fimbriimonadaceae > Fimbriimonas. The sequence continues at coordinate 12,610 of JAYUOQ010000095.1, forward strand.
GGATTGATGGCAAGCATTTTTAGCTTGCCAAGTGGACTTATTCGGGCTCTTGGTGGATGGATAAGTGACAAATTTGGAGCCCGTCACACCATGTATTGGGTGTTGAGTTTATGCGTGCTTCTATTTTCAATGATTATTGCTCCTCGAATGGACATTTTCTCGCCGGGTGAGGGAATTCTTGCTGATCGAGCCGGGATAGTTACATCAGTAGGCTCGAAGCAAGTAATTGTCGATGCTAAGTCCTACGCATTAATTGAGCCCAAAACGGCACAGGCGGATTCAAACGCGGTTGCTTCCCCAAGATCTGGAACTTCTGAACAGGCTTTGATTTGGCCGAAGCGAGAGAATTGGCACGAACCGGTCGTTAAGGTCGGTCAAAAGGTCAAAAAGAAAGAGCTTCTTGCTCGGGGAACGACTCATGTTTACTTCCAGGCCAATGTTTGGGTTTTCACTGCAATCGTCTTTATGGTCGGGATGGTTATGGGAGTAGGTAAAGCCGCTGTGTACCGACACATCCCTGACTATTTTCCGAACGATGTTGGGGTGGTTGGGGGATTGGTCGGCGTAATCGGGGGCCTTGGTGGATTCTTCTGCCCCATTCTCTTTGGCTATTTGTTGAAGGCTACTGGGCTATGGACATCTTGCTGGCTATTCCTTGCAATCCTAAGTATTGGAAGCCTTGTATGGATGCATTTGGTCATAATGCGAATGGCTCACCCTGTTCCACAGGGCTCTTCGTCCGAATTTGATTCATAGCATGATGCAGATCATAGAACTTTCTAGAGACAATCGAAATAATAAACCGAGGAGACAACTCCATGCAAGAAACAGAAAATCAGCAGAACTCTCTTTCAGCGACAGATTGGCAGCCGAACTCGCCAGAGTATTGGGAATCGACCGCTAAGCCAATCGCCTGGCGAACTCTTTGGATTACAACTTTTTGCCTCTTACTAAGCTTTTCAACTTGGTTCATGGTTAGCGCAATCGTGGTAAAGCTGTCAGGAATTGGGTTTAAATTCGCGCCGAAGGAGCTATTTTGGCTTACGGCGATGCCCGGTCTCGCGGCTGGGACCCTTAGAATAATCCATACGTTTTTGATTCCAATGTTTGGCACTCGGAAGACAATTACAGTGTCAACCCTGCTTTTGCTCATCCCAGCCATCGGTTGGGGAATGGCAATCACGAATCCAAGCACTTCATTTTCAACCTTCATGGTCTTGGCATTTTTAGCTGGGCTTGGCGGTGGGAACTTTA
>JAYUOQ010000096.1:0-4922 GCA_043760685.1 Armatimonadota bacterium
TTTGCGATAGACATCCAGAAGTCGTTTCGCTGAAGGATAAAGACGCACATGATTGCCGAGGAACTATTAAAAACGAGAGGCAAAGCACCGTCACGTGTACCTTGAGTCTTTGTGACAAAAATCATGATGATCTGGTATGCCGATAGTGTTAAACCAATCCAACAAAAGATGTTCAGGGCAACTTCTTGCCAACTTCCCTTATAATTGCCTCCCGGCATATCACGCTGTGATCGGATAGTCATTTTGCAATGAGGGCAGGTGAAGAGCCCAACCATCACTTGCTGTTTGCAAAACGGACATGTTTCGAGGGTCTGGACAACCGATGGCTGCGCCGACGCAGGCTTTACGTTGTTGGGATTAACCGGTGGAGCATCAGCGGGTAGAGCCTTCATTTTGGCAATGATTGCTTCGGAGTTCTTTAGTCGCGCTGGTAACAAGTTGACAAACTCGTGCGCTCCCTCATTCCACCCATTCTTCAAATAAATGTCCAGGATTCTGTTGGCGACCTCGACATTGGTCGGATCATGTTGCCAAACCCCATAAAGCCACTCTATCGCTTTCATTGGATTAGTTGGCTCATCGCGGTCCGCCAAGGCTTTGCTGGTGTTGAGGAAGCCCATGGTCGCTCCAAGATGAGTAGGATCAATCGACAAAGCTCGCTCAAAAGAAGCCCGACCGCCCTCAGCTTGACCATTCAGGTTCATGGCGCTTCCGTACGCAAAAGCAACGGTTGCATCGTTCGGCAATAGTTGAGCCACAGTCATCAGGACATGGACTGCCTCTTGGTATTTGCCAAGACCCAGCTGCGCCATACCGAAGACTCGCTGGGCTTGCCCTTCCGAATCTCGAATGAGAAGCGACTGGACGATATTGACTACCTCAGCGTACTTTCGTTCGCCAAGTAGCTTGTTTGCTTCGTCAATTTGCGACCGCAGTTCTGCATCCATTCGCAGGATTTTAGCTGGTTTCGACAAAAGAAAAGTTAATTATGTATCTTTGATATTTGGCTTATGTTCTTCGGGTTAGATTGGTAGTTCAATTTTGGGCTATCGAAATCTACTGGCTCAAATCGTAATTGAAGCCATTCTTCTGGTGAGCTTCTACTCTTTTGGATTCGCTTGCCAAAAAGTTGCCAAGAGTTAACCATTTATTGATATTCATGGTTAAGGCCACTTGCGTTCCAAAATCCTTTATTCGTCCCCGAAGATAGCGTTTCAGAGTGGTTGTCTGGTGTTAACCAAGTATTGGTATTCGTGGTTAAGGTCAATTGAGTACCAAAGTTCCTTCTTCAGCCCCGAAGGTGGCGTTTCAGATTAGCCCGGCATGAAATGCCGGGTCTAGTCATTGTTAAATCCGAGGGCTGAAAGTCCGTTTCAATCCAATAAAATAAAGGCACGATGTCCCAATCTCTTTCCCAAGTTATCGTGCATGGCGTCTTTAGCACCAAGCACCGAACTCCTTGGCTCGACGCCAAACTCCGAGAGCCTATTTTTGCCTACATTGCTACCTTGATGAAATCGCAGGGCCATGTCCCAATCATCGTTGGTGGACATGACGATCATATCCACATGCTGTTTGGTCTAGCAAGGACGGTTTCAATTTCTGACACCATAAAACATACCAAAGTTCATTCATCGCTCTGGGTGAAGCAGGAGTTTGAGAATAGAAACGACTTTGGATGGCAAAGCGGCTACGGGGCGTTTAGCGTTGCTTATTCATCAATCGATCCAGCAATAGCCTATATTGCCAACCAAGACGAGCATCATAACAAAACTTCGTTTCAGGACGAATTTCGAAAGTTAATGAATGAACACGGAATCGAAATTGACGAACGATACGTTTGGGATTGAAGCGAACTTTCAGCTCGCAAATGTTCCTTGGCACATCCCAGCACTGCGTACTGGGCTAATCTGAAACGCCCACTTCGGGGCTAAAGATATGGATTCTTCGTTCAACTGATTGTGTAGATTAGAATCGGCTAGACATAGCACGCTCATGTGACCACAACAATGTTATTCGCAGCGATGAATAAGAACCGGGACCAAACCCAAGCTAAGCAAATTGGAATCAAAAACTTTGATCAGCAACGCACAAGCCAAAAGGAGTCGTCACTTCGCCTCTGAACCAACAAATAGGTTTGATTTGAATTATTGGCTATAAAATAATACGGCATTACGGGGCTAATTTTCTTCCGGTTATCGCTGTAAACTCTTATCGCTGAACCGACAGACTGGACAAGCATTCCATGCCAATAGAATGATCGACTGTTTGAAGGATTCACTTGGAAAGGAATGTCTTTGAATTGCTCTGTTTTACAGTCATACTCGAAAAATTCCGGCTTTGAATCGTAATAATAAAGTATGCGGCGGTGAACTAAATCGAGGGAAACAGGTCGTTTGCCAGTATTCATTGGCATTTTCATACGAGGGTTCGTCTTGGTGATTTTATTCGTTCCTTTTGCAACTTTCCAAACCTCGATATGGCATTCATTTCTGATGTTGTCATCATAGACTAAGCATTCTAGGTCTCCTCCCGGTAATCACCGGATGCTGAATTGGCCCGGATTAGTCGACATTATTGACACCTTTTTCGCCAATGGGATCAATCGGTTCGGGGGGTTCTTTCTGGATTTTGGATCAATGTCAACAATGGCTGCGGCCATCATAGTGCTACCAAGTGAGAACCATCGACCAAAGTTCTCCATTTCCAACAAGCCGCGATCAAACAATTGCCTATAAGGATGAAGATGCCCCCATTGGCTCATTGTCCCGACAGTCCATAACTTCGAATTTGGACGATCTCCACACTGAATCCTTTCTTCCCAAAGTAATTTGCCTGAGTTCAGATCAACGAGAGCGCTAACGGATTTACTCGTAAACAGAATGTTGCCGTCCAAAGAAATCTTCTCGCCCAAAAATCCATATGCGTAGTGGAGCTGGCTCTTGTCAACTTTGAAAGAAACTGGTCGAGCACTTTTTGCCCCCAAGAGTGAAAGTTCTGAAACCACTGACTCGGAACCATTAGTCAGAGAAAACAAGCCTGCAGCCAAAATTGAAGTCAGCATGTCAATTCATCCGACTACAGGTTGCTTTAATAAGTTGTAAAACTTTGATCCGCAGTTGTAGCGTAACCGTTCATGCCAGTAGCCATATTTCGAACTCGTGTATAACCCTGGCTAATCAAAAAGTCGGTAGCTTTTCCGCTTCTGCCGCCGCTTCGACAAATCACGACAACATCTTGATCTTGAGGGATCTCCGCGAACCGAGCTTCGATCTCGCCTAACGGAATTGCGACAACGCCAGGTAGCACGCTGATCTCAAGCTCATGAGGCTCGCGAACGTCGATAAGCACAAGATTTGCGCCACCTTCGATTTCGACTTTCAGTTCGACTGGAGTGACTTCGGGTGTAGTTGACATGACATGAGTATATATCAGGAGGCTGGACTGCCGCCCTGCGAACGGGTTTGCGACCGGTTACTAAGAATGCTCCCCCGTCTCGCGACAAAGTCACCGCGAGCCACCCCCTCGGCGAGCGAGGGGGATTTTAAGTCCGTTCCTATGTCAAGATCAAAAGTAAAGCAGTGGCTGAGTTGAGTCCGCGAACGAATTTAGGTCGTCATTTCCGATCAAATATGACACCACCGGAAGTAATTCTGTGGCAGGCAATTCGTCGTGACCGGATTAGGCTATCGAGTTAGGCGCCAACAGCCATTTGGACCATATTATTTAGACTTCTACATCAAGGCACTGATGTTAGCAATTGAAGTTGATGGAAACATCCACGAAGGAAAACGTGAACACGACCAAGTTCGAGATGCTTGGCTTCAAAAACAAGGGATCACCTTGATTCGAATTCATGCGAGGTTCATCTTTTCGAATGTTTCCGATGTAGTTGAGATGCTGCAAGCACGCATTAACGATATTGACAACAGTCAAGCTGAAGGTTAGTCCAGTCAATTGCATAAAGGTCAATTACACAAGATCGCAAAATGAGCCTATAGTTGCCGGGAAATGAATCTCCATCGCTTGCCGAGGGGAGTTGCGAAGCAGCCAGGGGTGAGACAGGCCCTAGGACTAACCGGTGGTGGCAAATCCTTCGCAACAAACTTGAAAAGGTTTAGGAAACTGTGATAAGGGCGACATCTGAGCGTCTTTGTCGAATTTTGGTCCGTACCTTTGTCCATTCGGCACCAGCCAAACTCGGGTCAGTTTCGATGATTCGCATCGCAGCCTGACGCGCTATTTCTAGTAGCTTCGAATCCTGAAGAAGGTCAGCAACCTTAAAATCGAGTGATCCGCTTTGCTCAGTTCCGGCGATGTTGCCCGGACCCCTTATCTCAAGGTCCTCTTCAGCGATTCGGAAGCCATCAGTCGTCGCGACCATGACATCCATTCGTCGCATCACATCATCCGATTTAGCGTCCGACACCAAGATACAAAAAGACTGGGTATCACCTCGTCCAACTCGACCACGAAGCTGATGCAGCTGAGCAAGACCAAACCTGTTTGCGTCTTCAATGACCATTACCGAAGCATTGGGAACATCAACGCCAACTTCAATGACCGTAGTAGCAACAAGGATATCAATCTCGCCCTTCCGAAAGGCAGCCATTACTTCGTCCTTCATCGCTGACTTCATTTGCCCATGAAGCAATCCAACCCGAAAGTCGGCAAACGTCCCCGTAGATAGCTGACGATAGAGCTCTTCTGCCGCCTGAGCCAACATCTTCTCGTTTTCGCTAACCATCGGACAAACAACGTACGCTTGCCTTCCTTGCTCAACCAATTCCCTAACTTTATTATAAACGGCTTCTCTTTCAAATGGTCGCTTATGATGGGTCTTAATCGGCTTTCGCCCAGGTGGTAACTCATCAATAACCGAGATATCTAGATCACCAAAAACCGTCATGGTGAGAGTTCTC
>JAYUOQ010000097.1:0-4913 GCA_043760685.1 Armatimonadota bacterium
CAGGTTGACCTTCTGCTTCAACGATTTGGCAACTTCACTTGCGGCGAGGCAGAGCAGATTCGCGAGGACATCTACAAAAAGCGAAAAGAAGAGCACGTCGCCAAAATTCGCGATGAAGTAGTGGCAAAGTTCGTTGCCAACGGGCATACGGTTGAAGTTGCCGAAGAAGTATATGGGCTGGTTTCACAGTTCCTAGGCTACGGATTCGCCGAAGGACATGCGCTTGCATTCGCCGAGATTTCAGTACGCTCAATCTACTGTCAACAGAACTTTCCAACCGAGTACTTCGCCGCCCTGCTTGATGCCCAACCAGCCGGTTACTACGGACCTCGGACCTTGGTTAACGAAGCCCGATGTCGTGGCGTAACAATCTTGCCACCTGATGTCAACGAGAGCAATCTCAAATACCGAGTCGAAGACGTAGTTGCCGAGGATGATCCGCAAATCCGAGTTCCGAATAATGGCATTCGGGTTTCGCTCAAAGAGATTCGCGATGTCTCCAAAGCAACGCTTGAACGCATCGTCTTCGCTCGCCCATATTCATCATTTTTCGATTTTGTCGCCCGAGTACGACCTCATCGTGATGAATTAGAAAAGCTGATTCTGTGCGGCGCACTAGATGCTTTGCACAACAATCGCAGAGCGATGCTATGGGCAATCCCCCGGGCTTTGCGGTTCGCTGCAAATGTCGATTGCGATCTTCCCCTCAGCATTCAAGAACCACACATGCCCAACAACATCGATGATTTCAATGTGTTCGAGCGGGCAATTCAGGATCGACGCGGATTGGGACTAGACATCAAACAGCACCTTATGGCGTTTGAACGATCGCGCGTTCGCCAGAAGGGAGCACTAACCTCGGCAGAGGCAAGCAGACTCCCATCTGGCACGAAGGCAATTGTAGTGGGTAACCCAATTCGGCTCCGCTTTCCACCCACCGAGAGTGGCAAACGTGTGCTGTTCTTCGATCTCGAGGACGAAACCGGACTGCTGAATGTGACCTGCTTTGATGCGACCTACCTTCGTGACGGGCACCATGTCATCTGCAACCCATACGTAACCCTGCGCGGTGAGGCTCAGGACCGTGATGGGCATATTGCATTCTTGGTGCATCGAATCTATCCTTACCAAGCCGAGTTGGAAAAGCAGCTTCGCCAAGATGAGACACTACCCGTGACTTCAGCCGACTTCTTGTTCAACTAGCTTAAACAATCGATTTCTCGAAGTACTGCCGAGCCGAATTGCGACCAATCGGGCGCACATTGACCACATTTTCTGGCGAAAGATCCAGTAACTGTAACCAGTCCTCCATCGCATCACTCTTCGGGAAAATCTCATTCTCTTTAAACTCCTGATCCAACGCTTCAGTTAAGTCGGCAAGCGTGATTCCGGTCTCTTTCTTTGGCTCCGCCAATGTCCTTCGTATGGCAGTCTCTTTCGCCCGATCAACAATGCTCTCCAAAATCGCGCCCGAGTTTAGATCGCTTCGATAAAGCGTGTCTGTCTTCCCACTTCGCAAGGCTATCTCCAAAAACTCGTTCGACTTCTTCTTTGACCAGAGAGCTTCTAAGACACCCTCAACTAACTCTCGCTGCGCGCAAGCCGACTCGCCATCGTGCTTTGCCAAAACCTCAGGATCGAGCGGCAAAGAAGCCTTCAGATAAATGTTGAGGATTTGGCGTGAAGCATCTTTATCGGGACGAACCACTTTTACCTTTCGGTCAATTCTTCCGGGACGCAAAACCGCGGGGTCAATATAATCAGGTCGGTTTGAGGTGAGCATCAAAACAACATTCTCAAGCGATTCCAGCCCGTCGAGCTCGGCACAAAACTGAGGAACAACTGTGTTACTCATGCTGAAGTGCCGACCACTTGAACGAGTACGCAAGAGAGACTCTGCCTCATCCATAAAGATGAAGACCAAGTAACCATCCTTTGCCTTTTCTCGTGCCGTTCGGAAGATGTCCCGCACCATGCGCTCAGTCTCACCAACCCACATGTTCAAAATCTTGGGTCCCGAGATCGCCATGAAGTATTCCTTTACTTCTTTGCCTTGGCGCTCGCTATACTCCTTGGCCAGGGTTCTAGCCGTGGCTTTGCCGAGAAGCGTCTTTCCGCACCCGGGAGGGCCGTAAAGTAGGATTCCCTTAACCGTTCTCTTCCCGTACTTTTGATAAACCTCAGGATGAAGCAACGGAAGCTCAATTGTCTCGCGAATAAGCTGAATTGCCTCGGGCTGGCCACCTACTTGCTCCCACGTGATGTCTGGGATATTCTCGACGAACAAATCTCGATTCTCCTGCTTTTCAAAGTGCTCAACTGCAATTCGCCCGGTCCCATCTAGCCGCACTTCATCGCCAGCATGAATCTTTACCGTGGATAGCGCAGCACCAATGAAGATCAACCGATTCTCCGTTCCAGGTTGGTCTCCACCAATCTTAAGACGTCCATCAGAGAGAACCTCCGCAACGCGAACGATTGAACCCTGATCTGACGAAGGAGCAAGCCCAATAATTGCGTAAGCCTCGTTGAGTCGCACTCGTGTACCAAGCGTCAAAGTCTCTTCTTTTACCGCTGGATCAAACATGACAACATATTCAGAATCGCCCAACAAAATCATTGGCAAGGGTCCCATATCGGTATCCATCCACTTGAGAAAGACCCCAATTTTGTTCGCTGGTTGAGTTAGCTTTTCGTACGCTTGCTTGTACTGAGCAAGCTCCTCCGCTTTGGTTTCTGCGATACGCGCTTCGGCTTCCAATGTCTCACGAAGAGCACCGGCGTATGTCTTAAGGCGGGCGTTATCAGATGGTATTTGACCCTCTAATACATCGAGCATTTCGAGGGACTCACTTGGGGGCATGAATCATACTACGCTCAAAAGGAGCCAAGAATTGAGGCTATTCCGCCAAAACTGCAGAAATTACCGCCAGACCAATCGTATCCTCTAGGTCGCCATTTGCTTCAGCCTGAGCCGTCACATCTCGTTCAAAGTTGCCTTTGACTGTGCGAACTCGAGCAGTAACCAAATCAGTTGAACCTGCAGATTCAACATTAATCGAATCAATCGTAACTCGAATATCTGGATATGCCTTTTCAAGTGCCTTTCCTGTCGCAATCGCAACCGAATCAGCTTTCGTATGCCCCATCTTGACCGAGGTCCCAACAAATTGCTTTTCGCCAACCCGGATGACAACGTAGGTCAAACTGTTGGGCTCGTCATCCGCCTGAACGGTCTCGACGATTGGAATTGGCGCCGCACCAACTTCCATCTTTGACTCTGCTTCGCGGACTTCTTCAATTGGTGCAGAAACAACCGCCTGAGTTGGTAGTGGCGGTTCCTCTTCAGACTGAGTCCCTGACTGAACAACGACGGGTCCTTCTTTCTTTGCCAGACAGTCGCGGCTGGCAAGATTCACCAAATTATCAAGATTAGAAGCACCATGAACGTTGTTTCGAGTCTTCGTGCGACGTCCACCATATATTCCAACCGCAAAGGTCACCGGAACTTCGACCCCTTCAACATCAAGTCCATGACCATCACCAAGGATTGATTCCATCAGGCTCTCAGCTTCTTCTCGCTCACGACTTGTACCAATTGCAAACTCGTCGCCGCCGTACCGAACCAACACATCACTGGTCGGATCAATCTTCGAACTAAGATGGGCAGAAACCTTTTTAATGACTCGATCGCCAACGACGTGTCCAAATTGCTTATTAAATTTGCCGAAGTTATTGAGGTCAACAAAGAGGATGACAATCTCAACCCCTTTCTCAAGTTGATCTATTCCCCATTCCCTCAAGGCATCGCTCCAAGGCAACTCGGTCATGGGATCAAATGACTCACGTAATTTGCCTAACAAACTCCTTGAAGTCACAATCGACCAGAACATATTGTCCTTGACGACAGGAAGACAGTCAACATCACGCTTAATTAACTCTCCCGCAGCTTCTCGAACAGTCAAATGAGCGCCAATCGCTTCTGGCGGCGCAATCATGACCTCTGAAAGCTTGGTCTCAATCGTTGTTCCAACCAACTCCACGGCAGTAATCCAACCGACGAGATTTCGACTTGAATCAACCACACCAATTGCCGGTACTTTATATCCATCCATGAGCATTCGTGCAGTTGAAGCCAATTGATCGGCATCCAACCACACGCGAACCAACGGAAGGGACTCAAGGGTGTACATAGGAATAGAGGGTCTTGCCTATATTGTAGCGGTCAAATTGAAATACTAGACCCTGTAGGAATACCAGTTTCTTATGCAAGCCGACCCAAGACCATCTCAGTACATTGGTGAACCAAACTGGCAATTGTAGCGTCATTCTTGACCATTTTCGCCACTCGCGTCGCCAATTGGTAACAGCGTCCAGGATCTGTTTCCAAATAGTTTGAAACGGAAGATTCACATAGCCCCGCGACATGAATCATTAAGTAGCAAGACAATTCGGTGCTTCCCAGTCGGTCATCTTTGGCAACAACATCGTTGGAAACTCTCATGATGCGATGCCGCAAGTCCCAATTCGAATTGTCGGCAAAGTATGGATCCAAGAGCCCACAACCTTTGAGGATTTGCTGAGAATCAGTCCACTCATTCTTCTCCAGTTTTAGTCTGTGTAGAGCGCCAGCAATGACTCGACCATTTCCAAGCAATTTCGCCCCAATAATTTTGGTAAATATTGGTGAGATGTTCAGGCGCTCTTTTTTCGCTAAATGATGGACAAGTGCAATCCTTCCCGCCAGGCTCGGTTCGCTTATCGACTCTAGGCACCACTTTCGTGGCGCAGGAAGTAGGGCATTGATTCTTCGATCTCTCCCTGTACAGTTAAAGGCGACTAATGTTGGTCGGTTGCCTCGCACTCTGCGATCAAGTGCTAGGCGTAATCTCAAACACTGTTTTGGTTTGCCA
>JAYUOQ010000098.1:0-4907 GCA_043760685.1 Armatimonadota bacterium
CGGCGAAAATTTGGCGCGTGACGAGAAATGGAACCAGGAAGTTGATGTTGCCATTCATGAGCTCGTCTTGAGCCTGAACGAGGTAGTTTTCGTGACAGCCGAAGGTGTGTCCGCCGAAGTGATCGATGGAGTTGTTGTAGATCGCGATAGAGTCTTGGAGTTTGAGGTCTTTGATGGCTTGGACGATGAGGCGTTGGCCGGCTCGGTCGTTGGCGATGAGGTCTTTGAGGCTTTGGCACTCGGCGGTGGCGTATTCGAGGTGGGAGCCGACGGCATCGACGTAAAGGCGGGCGCCATTGCAGAGGAAGCCGCCACTTTGGGCAGGTTCAAAAACGTCGTCACGAGCGTGGTAGTCGATGGCTCCGATCTTGCGCTCGAAGAAGAGGTAGTCCTTGATGGCTTCGACGACGTCTTCTGGGCGTCCGAGGTCGTCGTCCATGACGAGGCAACCGAACTCGGTCTCGATTCCAAATACGCGGTTGTCAGCGGGGTTCATGGATGGGTTTTCACTTTTCAATCTGCGGGACGCTTTTCAGTTCCGGGTTCGAATGTTATGTTATGTTATTCTACGTCTTGGACGGCTAGTTATTTCTGCGACTCCCTCCGGGGTCGGAATCAATTTGACACTTTCCAGGGGTCGCAAAGCGACGCCCTGGCTACCATATGTGACCCTCCGGGTCAGAATACTATAGAAGTGGTCGTTTTTTGATATCGGGCCATCGGCGGGGATAGAACGGGGCGGTTTGGCGGTTCTTTTTGAAGATTGGGAAGAGTCGAACGATATCGGTGCCGGGGATGAGTTGTTCTCGGGTCTCGACCAGATCGAGACCAAGCTTTGTCCAGTTGCCGCTGGTGATATCGTCGCTTGGGGTGCGCATGGGGATGAAGTATCCGCCTTGCTTGACCTGGAATGCGGAAATTTCGAGTTGGATTCCGAATGGGGCGACGGCTCTTCCGGTTGCGACATCAAATCTCTCTCGCTCTTTGACATCCTCGGCCCTAATGTGTTCGATGGTGAGATTGTCTCTTCGATGGCGGTCGAGGAAGCCAAGCATCTTGCCGTTGGCGTCGAGGGCGGTCACTTTAAGGTCAGGAAAAGCGGTCGCAATTGGCCAACTTGGAATTCCCGGTCCGGTACCGACATCAAGGACGGTTGCCGCGGGGTTTAGATCGGAAATTAATTTTCCGACCATTATGGAATCGAGGAAGTGCCGAACATAGCAGTCTTCGCGCGGAACTCGGGTGAGATTCATCACTTCATTGGCTTCGTAAAGGTCCTCTTCGAAATATTCGAATTCGGCGAGTTGCTCTTCCGAGAGACTAATACCCAGTTCGATGCAGGCGGCGGAAAGAGCTTGGCGATTCACTGAGTAAGAGTGTATCTTAACAAGGGTGAAGGGCAATGGCGAGGGCAAGTATTAAAATACAGGTTTCGGGGTTATGGTGAGTGGTACGAAACTTGCGGAATAAGTGAGTAGGATGGTTTCAGTTTTTATTTGCGCAGTCGGAATTGGATTCTCGAACGGACAAGTTAGGATGATTCCTAGGGTTAAGGGAATTCCTTCACCTCACCCCTACGCAATTTCTGCGGATGGGAAGACCGTCATTGGGCAATTTGCGCCCGGGAACCCTTTTACTTGGCGCGGTGGCGATACCGCAACCTTTCGACCCTCTTCAAATGTGAATGTTCTTGATCAGTACGCTCAGGGAGTTTCCGCAGATGGAAAGACTATTGTTGGCAAAGCTGGCGGAGCATATATTTGGATCCGCGGCAAAGGCATGAAATCTCTTGGAGATAGCTCCACATTTGCGTACGGTGTGAGCGAAGATGGCACTAAAGTTGCATGTCAAGTCGATGGAAAGAAGGATCGCAAAGGGTTCATTTGGAGCGAATCTGGAGTGATCAACCTGGATTCATTTTCACCGATTTGCATGTCTGGCAACGGGAAAGTTGTTGCGGGAATTCAGATGGTCAAGGGTTCGGTACGAGCATTTTACTTTCACGATCAAGTTGCGGAGGCACTTCCTATTCCCGAAGAGTTCTCTGACTCTGCGGCTTTTGCAACGAACCGAGATGGCAACGTAATCGTCGGCAACGTGTTTAACTCAAATGGAACGTTTGCGGCGTCTTGGACCAACGGAAAGTTTGTAAAGCTTGACAACCTTGCGCAACAAGAAGCAGTTGCAAAATCGGTTACGAGGGATGGGAAATACATTGGCGGATATGCTGGTTCCGAGGCGGTTGTTTGGAGCCCAGATGGAAAAGCAAACTACGTTGAGATGATATTCCGGCATTCTGGAGCGAAAACTGCTGGTTGGAAATTTGAAAGTGTTAATGGCATTGCTCGAGTTGGAGACAAAATTTACATAACCGGGTGGGGTCATTTGAACGGAAAGGACGCTGGGTACTACGGCTCATTTAAGATTGATTGAGGCAAGCTTGGTTCAAAAGGAAGTATAACGAGCGGTGCGAAAATTTTTTGCTCTTTCAATTACATTAATTAGTCTCGTGGGTTGCGGCGGAAGTCCTTCCCTCGTGGGGAAATGGAACATGACAGGGGGCACTTTGCCGCCTGGTTCAAAATTCGTCACTGAATTCAAAGATAAAACGTATACGATCAGCGTTGAAGTCGAACAACTTGGTTCCAAGATCAAGTTCGACGTGGACGGGGATTATACGTATGATGGCAAGAGGCTCAAGATGGTCTCGAAGGCTGTCAGACTCGATGAATCTACGTTACCGGCAATCGTTAAGCCACAAGCTTCCAAGCTGAAAGAACAGATTGAGAAGAACGTGCTAACCACCCAAGAAGGTGAGGCGACTCTCGTTGGAGATGTCTTGACCATGATGGACAAAGGCAAGCCGGCTACGTTTACTCGAATGAAGTAGAACTCTTCGGGGTTCATGATCGAAGGTTCTCTTCCTTTACTGGTTGAGGACCTTTTTTGGTTTAGGTTTGATGCGAAAAGGAGTATAACGGGACATGAGAAAAATCTCCTTATTGTTGTTCGTAACCGCTGGCTTAATTGGTTGCGGATCGCCGGGCATCTCCGGCAAGTGGAATATGACCGGGGCTTCGGTTCCTCAGGGTTCAAAACTTGTTACTGAATTCGCAGGGAGTACGTTCACGTCTAGGGCCGAAATTAACCAGGGTGGGGCACTCATCAAGTTTGAATTTAGTGGCGACTATACTTACGACGGCAAGAATCTAAAGTTGGTTGGTAAATCCGTAAAGGTAGATGAGTCAAGCTTTCCTGCAATGGCTAAGCCTATGATTCCCCAGTTTAAGACCAGTCTAGAAAAGTCCGTTCTGGAACCTCAGGAAGGCGATGCAAAATTGGATGGAGACACGATGACGTTTACGGTAAAAGGTCAGACTACGACCTTTACCAGGGTTAAGTAGAAGAGGTCAATTCTTGGCGATTACTTTGTGAATTATTCACCGTTAGAATTCGAAACCGAGTATAAATAAGCATGCGAATTTTTTGGATGTTGCCTTTTGCCCTTATTTGTTTAGTTGGTTGTGGGGGACCATCCATTGATGGCAAATATTCAATGACTGGCGAAGGTACTCCTCCAGGCGGGAAGATAGTCATGGATCTGAAGGCAGGGAAATTTACTCAGACGATGGACGTGGATCAGATGGGAATGAAAATCCATGCTGATACGACGGGCACTTATACCTTTGATGGCAAAAAACTTAAAATGACGGTCACGGACATCAAGGTTGATGACGCAAATCTCCCGGCACAAGTAAAAGAGATGATTAAGGGTCAAATTGAGCAAAGCAAGTCAAAGTCCCAAGAAAGCGATGTAAAGATTGAAGGTGAAGTTGTTACCTTAACGTCGCAAGGCAAAACGGCAACCCTTACGAAAATTAAGTAGATTGTAATATTGGCTTGTTGTCTGTCGGATTGATTTGTATGGTTGGGTGCTGCGAAGGGTCAATTCTTGAAGGAAAGTGGCTGATAATTCCACATTGCAAATTTTGTCAAACACCGTTAAGCAGACTTCAGATGGAGATATGGGCGGAATAAAAGTTCATGTCGAAGCAAGCGGCGGCGGCCCCGACCGGAAAGTTTGAGCGAGTGAAGTAATTTATGGAACACCTAGGCGGTAACACAAAATTACTTCATTAATGTCCAGTGAGTTTAGGAATTGCTCGGAAGGGTGGAGTTCACTTGCACTCAATCAAGGCTTTATTGGTGGCTCCATTACATGTAGAGACAAAATCATTATCGAGTTGTCATCATTTCTTATTGTCAAGTCGAGGGAAAAATTGCAACCAGCCAACGTTGCCCCTTTAGCCACAGAAGAATCTTTTCCTCCAAGGTAGGGCAAAATTCGATTTCGCAAAGAGTCACTAAGCTCATCAATTGGCTTTCTACTCTTTGCACCTTTTAGAATTTCATCGACAGTGGATCCTTTTTTCTCTAAATCTTTCTTAATAAAATCCCATAGCCTAGTATTTAGACGATTAACACCGTCATCGTTTAATTTTTCCACAATTGAGCTTAACTCCGTAAGCTGCTTTGCTCTGCGTAGGCAATCACTATTTGAAAATTGAACTTGCAGATTTGTGTCGGTTGACTCAGACTGCTTCGTTGCTTTCAAATTAGAACTTGGTTTCGACAAAAGTGGATTAACGGTAATTGAAGCATTGTGGCGAACAGGATTGATCGAAATATCCGCGCCAACATTTTTTTCTCCGGACCTTATTGTAAGA
The DNA here is from genome assembly GCA_043760685.1 of Armatimonadota bacterium. Classification (GTDB taxonomy): domain Bacteria; phylum Armatimonadota; class Fimbriimonadia; order Fimbriimonadales; family Fimbriimonadaceae; genus Fimbriimonas. The sequence goes on from JAYUOQ010000098.1 coordinate 4,728, forward strand.
CCACAACTGTACCCAAGAGACACCTGCCCTCCCTCCTGAATTAGCCTGGAAACATCTTTGTAGGCTCTCAGTGATGATGAGTCAATTACTTGCGACAATGAATCAATACCGACCGAACCTTTCTCTATTTTTGTCCACTTATCAGTGGCAGTAAGGAGGGAGGCTACTAATTTCTCTTTT